>JAITVR010000119.1 GCA_031285695.1 Prevotellaceae bacterium | reverse complement strand
TTTTCCATTAAAATTGTATCTTTGCTTTCGCTAAAATTTATAATACTATGAAGAACGCACAAAAAGATGCCGCCCTGCGCTACCACGCCGAGGGTCGCCCCGGAAAAATTGAGGTAATTCCATCAAAACCATACAGCACGCAGGCCGACCTGTCGCTGGCCTACTCGCCCGGCGTGGCCGAACCCTGCTTGGCCATTGAGGCCAACGTGGACGACGCCTACAAGTACACCGCCAAGGGTAACTTGGTGGCCGTTATTTCCAACGGCACCGCGGTGCTCGGCTTGGGCGATATAGGCACGCTGGCCGGCAAGCCGGTAATGGAGGGCAAGGGTTTGCTCTTCAAAATTTTTGCCGACATCGATGTTTTCGACATTGAGGTGGACACCAAAGACCCCGACAAATTTATTGAGGCGGTAAAGCTCATTTCGCCCACCTTTGGCGGCATAAATTTAGAGGACATAAAAGCCCCCGAATGTTTTTACATTGAAGAGCGGCTAAAGAAGGAGCTCAACATTCCCATTATGCACGACGACCAGCACGGCACCGCCATCATATCGAGCGCGGGTATGCTCAACGCCGTAGAAATTGCAGGTAAAAAGTTGGGCGAAATAAAGGTGGTGGTAAACGGTGCCGGCGCCTCGGCCATAGCCTGCTCAAAGTTGTACCTATATTTGGGTGTAAAACCCGAAAACCTGGTAATGTGCGACAGCAAGGGCGTAATCAACAGCAAGCGCACGGACTTGAACGAGGAGAAAAAAGCTTTTGTTACCAAGCGTGATATAAGCACGCTGACCGAGGCGCTGAAAGATGCTGACATGTTTCTTGGCCTGTCAAAAGCCGATGTGCTGACCGAGGAAATGATACGCAGCATGGCGCCGAATCCTGTTGTTTTTGCCTTGGCCAACCCCAACCCCGAAATTTCGTACGAGCGCGCCAAAGCCTCACGCGAGGATTTGATTTTTGCCACCGGCCGCTCGGATTATCCCAATCAGGTAAATAATGTTTTAGGCTTTCCGTTCATCTTCCGTGGTGCGCTCGATGTGCGCGCCACCTGCATCAACGAGCCCATGAAGGTAGCCGCCGTAAAAGCCCTGGCCGAGCTGGCCAAGGAGCCCGTGCCGCAAAGCGTTAGCTCCGCCTACGACAATACAAAAATCTCCTTCGGTCGCGAGTACATTATTCCCAAGCCGCTCGACCCGCGCCTCATTTCGCGCGTGGCGGTAGAGGTAGCCAAAGCCGCCATTGAATCGGGCGTGGCGCGCCACACCATTACCGATTGGGATGCCTACGTGTACGAATTGGAACGCCGCATGGGGCACAGCAACGACTTTATGCGCAACGTTACCGAGCGCGCCAAGCGTAACCAAAAGCGCGTGGTTTTCCCCAACGGTGAAAAGCTGCGCGTGCTACAAGCTGCGCAAAATATGCTCAACGAAAAGCTGGCACAGCCCATTTTGCTTGGCAGCAAAGATAAAATTGCCAAGCTGTGCGAGCAGTACAACCTCGACCTTTCGGGCGCCGAAATCATTCGCTTTTACGGCGATGAGGAGCAGGAACGTCGCGAGCGCTACGCTCAATTGTTGTTTGAAAAACGCCAGCGCAAGGGAATGCCGCAGCAGTACGCCCTCAAAAAAATGGACAACAACGACACCTTTGCCCTTATGATGGTGGAGGCCGGCGATGCAGATACCATGCTCAACACCTTTTCAAGCGACTACGGTAAAAAATTGCACGCCGTGCGCGAAGTTATCAGCGCAAGCGAAGAGGGCAACCACGTAGCCGGCATGTTTATAGCCATGACCAAGCGCGGCCCCATTTTCATGGCCGATTGCACGGTAAAATCACCCGATGTGGAGGCGCTGGTAAAAACCACCAAGCTGCTGCACGATACGGTAAAAAAGTTTGGCATCGAGCCGCGCATAGCCATGCTGTCGCACTCCAACTTTGGCGTGGTGCAGGAGGGCAGCGCCAAGCGCGTAGCCAAGGCGGTGGAAGTTTTGCAAAATCAGTACCCCGAAATATTGGTGGACGGCGAAATGCAGGCCAACTACGCCTTCAACGGCCAGCTGCGCATGGAAAAATTCCCGTTCAACAAGCTGCAAGATAAAGACGTCAACTGCTTCGTGTTCCCCTGCCTCAGCTCGGGCAACATTGTTCCGCTTTTTATGAAAGAGCTCAGCGGCTACGAAATCATTGGCCCCGTAATTCTTGGTTTAGAAAAACCCGTGCACATTTTGCCCGACGAATGTAGCGTGCGCGATGTGCTCAACATGGTAGCCATAGCCGCCTCTTATTAGTTGAAAGTGGAGAGTTGAGAATTGAGAGTGATTTTAATCTTCCACTCTCAATTCTCAACTCTCAATTCTCAACTCTCAATTCTCCACTAATTATGAATTGGGACGAAGCCATAGCCGACTTTTTAACCTATCTTCGGTTAGAAAAATCGCTGAGCGAAAAAACGCTTACCGCCTACGGCAGCGATGTGGAAAAGTTGCACACTTTTATGGAGGGCGAGTACTTTTTGCAGCCGCAGCAGGTGCAGCACAAGCACGTGGAGCAATTCCTTGCACACCTCTACGACAGCGGTCTCAACAGCCGCTCGCAGGCGCGCGTACTCAGCGGCGTTAAGGCTTTTTTCAAATATTTGCTGATTGAAGATGTGGTTGATGCCAACCCCACGCAGCAAATTGACGGGCCAAAAATTGGTCGCAAGCTGCCCGAGGTGCTCAGCGTGGCCGAAATTGAAAGCATGATGGCCGCCATTGACCTCAGCAAAGCCGAAGGACACCGCAACAAGGCCATGCTCGAAATGCTGTACAGCTGCGGGCTGCGCGTGTCGGAGCTGGTAGGCTTGCAGCTATCCAACCTTTACTTAGATAAAAGTTTTTTGCGCGTAGTTGGAAAGGGAAACAAGGAGCGCTTGGTTCCCATTGGCGCAAAAGCCATTAAAGCGCTCACGCTGTACCTCGAAAAACGCCGCACGCTGCGCGTAAAAAAAGAGCACGACAACATCGTTTTCCTCAACCGCCTTGGCGCAAAGCTAAGCACGGTCATGGTATTTTTAATAGTAAAAGACCTTGCGGAAAAAGCGGGAATTACCAAAAATATCAGCCCGCACACCTTTCGCCATTCCTTTGCCACGCACCTCATCGAAGGTGGCGCCGACCTGCGCGCCGTGCAGGAAATGCTGGGGCACGAAAGCATTACCACCACCGAAATTTACACGCACTTGGACAGAGAATACCTCAAGGAAGCCATTTTGCTTTACCACCCAAGGGCAAAGTGATTTCAGATTTCAAATTTCAAATGCCACGCAGGCTACCACACGTTGTCATGCTGAGCCTGTCGAAGCATTGACAACGTGTGGTAGCCTAAAATATTTTCTTACCTTCGTGTAACATTTTTCAGATTTGCTCGTCTAATAAATAGCAACCAAAAATCCGCAATCAAAAATGAAGCTTCGCATTTCGCTACTTTTCGTGCTGCTGACGGCCATTGGTCTATCGGCTTTTTCACAAGAAAATAACAACAAGAGCAAGCAAACGCTGCAAGGCGTGGTTACCGACCAAAGCGCCGGCACCGCCCTGGAGTTTGCCACCGTAACCTTGCGCGATAGCGCAACCGGAAAGGTGCTACAGGGCAGCACTACTGACCAAAACGGCGGCTTTTCGCTGCAAGCGCCGCAGGGGAATTATATTCTCGAACTCGCCTTTGTGGGCTACACCACCGCCAAGCACAGCATTGCTGTAAGCAGCAGCGGCGTGAAAGGAATGCCGGCAAAGCTCATGCTTGCACAGCAGGACAAGGAAATAGACGCCGTAACCGTAACCGCCAGACGACCGCTGATTGAGCGCAAAATAGATATGCTGGTAATGAACGTGGAAACGATGATTATGGCCGAAACCAGCACCGGGCTTGAGCTGCTCAAGCAGGCGCCGGGCGTATCGGTGGATAACGATGGCAACATTACCCTCAACGGAAAGGGCGTGGCGGTGTGGATTGACGGCCGCCCCACGAACATAAGCGGGCAGGAGCTGGTAATGCTGCTCGAAGGCACCGAGGGCTCCAACGTGGACAAAATCGAAATTATAGCCAACCACTCGAGCAAGTACGATGCGGCGGGCAGCGGCGGCATTATCAACATAAAAACCAAGAAGAGCTTTGCCCAAGGCCTTAGCGGCAGCGCCCGCGTGCAGCTGCGCCAGTACCTGTACGGCGGCAAGCTGTACGAGCCCCCCTGTAGCGCAGGCAGCCTATCGCTCAGCTACCGCACCGAAAAGGTAGCCACCAACCTTAGCTACAACACCACCAACGGCGATGGCTTCTACAACCTTACCGAAACCCTGCACACCTTCGACAGCCTGCGCCGCGTGTCGGAAAGCGTAGAAAAGAACTACATGATGAGCCACTCCGCCAAGGCAAGCGTGGACTACTTTATCAATAAAAAGAATACGGTGGGCGTAGTGGCCAAGGTATTCAGCTTTACATCAAGCAGAGACAAGAACGAATACGCGCAGCTGTACAACACACCCTCCTCGCCCGACAGCTCGCGCGGCAGCGGAAATGATAAAAGCAGCAACGTGAACGGCTCAATAAACCTCAACTACACCCGCACTTTTGACCAAAGCGGGCAGCAGCTCGATGCCAACGCCAACTACATGCGCTACAACAACGACAACGAGCAAGACCTCCTTACCCGTCAATTCTTTTACAACAACCAGCCGAGCGAACTGCTGCTAAGCAACAGCCGGCAGCACATCGACATCTACAGCATCAACGTGGACTACGCCCACCCTTTTGGCGAGAAAATGAAGCTGGAAGCCGGCGGAAAAACCGCCCAAAGCACCACCGACAACTACAACGCCGAGCGGCAAACCCGCAACGACAGTACGCTGCGCAACGATATAAATGACTTTGAGTACCGCGAGCTCATATCGGCGCTGTACGCCAACTACGCCTGGCAAATTGACAGCCTGTGGAGCCTCAAGGCCGGGCTGCGCTACGAAAACACCTACGCTCGGGGCAATTGGCGCTCGGCAGGCAGCAAGACTCGCCATACCTTCAACGACTTTTTCCCCACGCTGTACATAGGCTTTGCACCTTCGCAAAATCACAGCTTTGGCCTCTCGTACACCCGTCGCATACGCCGCCCCAGCTACTGGAACCTCAACCCCTACCGCAGGGTGGTTAACTACTACTCCATTATCGAGGGGAATCCCAACCTAAAACCCGCCTACACCAACACGGTGCGGTTGGACTACATGCTCTTCAAGTTCATTACTCTGGCGGCCGACTACAGCGAAACCCGCAACGAAATATTTCAAACCATGGAAACGCTGCCCGGCAACATCACCCTGCTTACCAGCAACAACGTAGGCCTTATGCAAGTAGGCAGCCTAAGCCTGTACGCCCAGTACGATATAGCCAAGTGGTGGAATGCCAGCCTCAACCTTATGGGCTACTACTTTCGCACTCAGTATGAAGAGCAGGACAACCGCAACCTTAGCAGCAACGCTCGGCTCAACAATACTTTTAGGGTAGGAAAAACGATAAAGATAGAGCTGCAGGGCAGGATAAGCAGCCCCGTTCGCATGTACTATATGAGGCAAACCACCCCGCAGGGCGCAATAAACCTCAACCTGCAAAAAACTTTTTGGGACAACGCCGCCACCCTTTCGCTCAACATCAGCGACATTTTTGGTACCAACGATGGCAACACCATGGACCTCAACCAAAACGAAACCTACAGCCACATTGAGCAGCAGTGGAACGGCCGCCATGCCACCCTCTCCTTCAGCTACAAGTTTGGCAAGGTCGCCAAGTCCACCGTGCGGCGCAAGATAATGGAAGACGCCGAAGAGGGCAGCCGGGCAGGAGGAGGGCAGTAAGGGTACACGGACGAGGTTTCTACCTCGTCCGAACGGGAGGCTAACTTTCCTTGCTTGTGCCCCTTTTTAGCTGCGGCGTCCTCTCTTTTAGTGAGAGCGCCGCAGTATTTTAGTGGCACCTCCTTACAAAAGTAGGGACTGTCCTCGTAAAAATAGGGACTGTTCTCTCAAAAAGAGGCAAAGCACTCTCAAAAAGAGGAAGCCTCCTCGCAAAAACAGGGAATGTCCATGGTAAAGCAGAGAGCATTGCCCCAAAAAGAGGCAAAATTCCCTCAAAAACAGGGAACCTTCTCGCAAAAACAGGAACCATAGCCTCAAAAAGAGAGGACATTCCCATAAAAAGTGAGGAGCTGCTCTGTGAAACAGAGGACACTCCTCCCTCGGCTGAGGTCAGCCGG
>JAITVR010000110.1 GCA_031285695.1 Prevotellaceae bacterium | reverse complement strand
TGCTGAGCCTGTCGATAGACCACGTCATTGCGAGCGGGTTTAGCGAAGCAACCGTAGCAAAGCGGAGTTCGGCGGAGCCAATCTCAAACCATTGGCGTGAGATTGCTTCGTCGCTCGTGCCTCGCTCCTCGCAATGACGGTGCGCTTGCCTGTTGTCATGCTGAGTTTGTCGAAGTTTAACGCTGTCATTGCGGGCTTGCCCCGCAATCTCATCATTGAGGTGTTTCATTGCAGGGGATTGCGGGGCGAGCCCGCAATGACAATAGTAAAAAAATATTCTCAAAAAAATGAGTAAAATTTCCCTACTAATTATTGATGACGAGCAGCCGGCTCGTGAGCTCATAAAGCATTACTTAAAAAGCTTTTCCGATGAGGTAGAGCTATTGGGCGAAGCCTCCAACGGCTTTGATGCGCTGAAGCTGATAAAGGAAAAAAATCCCCGGCTCATTTTTTTAGACGTGCAAATGCCCAAGCTTACCGGCTTCGAAATGCTGGAGCTGGTGGAAAATCCCCCCGTGGTCATCTTTTCCACCGCCTACGAGGAGTACGCCATTCGCGCCTTTGAGCAAAATGCCGCCGATTACCTTTTAAAACCCTATGCGCAGGAGCGTTTTGCGGCAGCTATGAGCAAGGCTTTGGAAAAAATCAGAAAGGGCGAAAATGGTAAAGCTGCAACCGATTTAGTAAATAAAATTACGGACGAAAAGGAGGAAAAGCTGACGCGCATAGCCGTCAAAAATCGTCAGCACATTCACGTAATTCCCATAGCCGAGCTGCGCTACGTGGAGGCCGACGGCGACTACGTTACGCTGCACACCGCCGACGGAAAATACCTCAAGGAGCGCACCATGAAGTACTTTGAGCAGCACCTGCCGGCCCAGCAGTTTGTGCGCATACACCGCTCGTACATTGTAAATGTGGACTGCGTGGCCAAAATAGAGCTGTACCAAAAGGAAAGCTACGCGGTGCACCTCAAAAGCGGCGAAACACTTCGCGCCAGCAGCGGCGGCTACAAGCTGCTAAAGCAAACCGTAAGGCTGTAAGGCGGGTTTCAGCTACCAGTTTTCAGTGACCAGTTACCAGTGATTAGTAATCAGTCTCCAGCAGCCGTTGGCGAAGTTTCAGCAGTCGTTGGAAAACCTCCGGAAGCCGTTGGCGAAGTTCCAGCAGTCATCGGAAAACCTCCAGCAGCCGTTGGCGAAGTTCCAGCAGCCATTGGAAGACCTCCAGCAGCCGTTGGCGAAGTTTCAGCAGTCATCGGAAAACCTCCGGAAGCCGTTGGCGAAGTTCCAGCAGTCATCGGAAAACCTCCAGCAGCCGTTGGAGACTGCCCAGCAGCCGGCTAACTCCCATTAGCAACTGATTTTGCACGCCATGTAGGCAAGTTTCGCCTGTTTTTTAGCGGTTGAAGGAGTGCTTTATGGTTATCCGCAATTATATTTAACGGTGTGCGGATAAACCTGTGGTAACAGGCTTTTGTTATTGCCCGCTAAGTAAAGCTTTAGTTGGCAGGGTAGGGCACAAAAAAAGGTTGAACTTGCGGTAAGTTCAACCTTTTTTGTTGCGGTGAGGGGGGGATTCGAACCCCCGGTACCCTAATCGAGTACGTCAGTTTAGCAAACTGATGGTTTCAGCCACTCACCCACCTCACCGTGGGTAAAAACGTGCGCGAAGGTAGGAATTTTTTTTCAACCCCACAAGCGCGCACGCGAGTTTTTCTACACAAGCTCGTGAATTACCAGTCCGCTGCGCAGTTTGGGTTCAAACCAGGTGGTTTTTGGGGGCATAATATTTCCGGTGTCGGCAATATCAATGAGCTGCTTCATGGATACGGGGTACAGGGCAAAGGCTGCTGCCATTTCGCCGCTGTCCACGCGTTTTTTGAGCTCGCCCAAGCCGCGAATGCCGCCTACAAAGTCAATGCGCTTGTCGGTGCGCAGGTCTTTCATGCCCAAAATGGGGTCTAACACCAGGTTGCTAAGCACCGTTACGTCGAGCACGCCAATGGGGTCGGCATCGTTGTAGGTGCCGGGCTTGGCGGTGAGCGAGTACCAGCGGCTGCCGAGGTACATGGCAAAGTTGTGCAGGCCTTCGGGCTTGTACTCCAGTGCGCCTTTGTCTTCTACGTAAAATACCTGCTTTAGCTGTTCGAGCAGCTGCTGCGGTGTGAGGCCGTTCAAGTCTTTTACCACGCGGTTGTAGTCCATAATGGCCAGCTGCGTGTCGGGGAAAATTACGGCCAGAAAGTAGTTGTACTCCTCGTTGCCGGTGTGGTTGGGGTTGGCGTTTTTCTTTTCCTGCGCTACCCTTGCTGCTGCTGCGGTGCGGTGGTGTCCGTCGGCTACGTAGAGGGCGGGTGTGTTTTCAAAAATTCGGGTAATGCGTGCGTTTACAGCCTCGTCATTAATGGGCCAAAACTTGTGCCCAAAGCCATCGGCGGCCACAAAGTCGTACTCGGGAGCGCCTTTTACAACGTTGGCTACAAGGGCGTCCATTTCGGCAACGGCGGGGTAGGCAAAGAACACGGGCTCCACGTTGGCGTTTTGAATGCGCACGTGTATCATGCGGTCTTCCTCCTTTTCGGGGCGGGTAAGCTCGTGCTTTTTAATTTTTCCGTTGAGGTAATCTTCAAAGTGGCAGCAGGCCACCAAGCCGTACTGCGTGCGCTTGTTCATGGTTTGGGCGTACACGTAGTAGCGCTCGGTAGCGTCTTTTACCAGCCAGCCTTTTTCGCGCCACTTTTTGAAATTTTCCACGGCCTTGTCGTACACTTTTTGCTCGTGCTCGTCGGCTATGGGGTCAAAGTCAATTTCGGGCTTGATGATGTGCAGCAGCGATTTTTCGGTTGCCTCGGCCTTTGCCTCCTTTGAGTTGAGCACATCGTAGGGGCGTGAGGCTACTTCTTTTGCAAATTCTTTGGGCGGACGTATGCCCGCAAAGGGTTTTATTCTTACCATGATTTTTATTCAAAAATTCCAAGATTCAATAATTCAAAAATTGAATGGCTGAATTGTTGAATCTTGGAATGCTTTTTTATTATTGTTGTGCGGCGGCTCCTTCCAGCTGCTGAAATTTTTCGTTGTACGTGTTGTACTTTTCCATCATTTCGGGGCTTTCGTTGCGGAAGCGGTAGTAAATATTTTTGATGGTTTCCAGCGCAGATTTGTCGTTAGGTTGCACCTCGTGCGCCTTAATAAACGGCTCTAAGGCGCGCTTAAACTCAACGTTTGCTTGGTCTTCCAGCTCCTTAATTTTGGGGTCTTTCCAATCCTTAATGGCGTTGGCCTGCTTGCCGCACTCCACGCCCTTGTTGTAGTACAGCGCACCAAGGTTGTAGTAGGCGTTGTAGTTTTTGGCGTCCATTTCAATGGTTTTTTTGTAAATGCCTTCGGCCTTGCCGGTAAATTCGGCGCGGTTTAGCGAGTCCGAGGCCGCCAACTTTTCGTACAGCGTAGCTTCGGCAAAGTACAGCGTGGCGTTGGCAGGCTCATTTTCCTGCGCCTTGTGCAGGAAGGGCAGCACCTTGGTGGCATCGTCGCCCGAGCCAAGGTACATGTTGATGAGTTCAATCAAAATGCTTTGATTTTTGGGGAACTTCAAAAAGCCGTCCACCAGCATTTTTTCCTCCTGTGCCTTGTCCTTTTTTCCCTTGTAGGCTATGGCCAAACGCAGATATACATCGCCGTTTTCAAAGTAGCTGTTTTCAACGCAAATGTTGAGGTACTTAATGGCGTTGTCGTAGTCGTTCACATCGTCCATCAGCGCCATTAGGCCTACGTAGTACGCTATCAGGCTATCGAGCTTTCCCACCAGCGGATTGGCGTTGGCGTCAACCGATTCCATGAAAAATTTTTGCGCCGTTTTGTGGTCAAGCTGCGAGTAGGCGTTCACTCCCTCGGTACGATTTTTTAGCGCCAGCTGCTCCAGCCCTTCCTTAATTTTTTTCGACTGCGATTTTTTTACGTCCAGCTCAATGGCCTTGTCAAACGCAGCCTTTGCCTCGCTCAGCGGCGATTCTACAGCCTTTTTGGTTTCCTTCCAAAAGGCCAGCGCGCCGGTTTCTTCAAAGTACAGCTCGATGGAGGGCAGCACCAACACTTCGTAAGATTTGTCGGCTACAGTTTCCGTTTTTTTCTCCTTGGTCAGCGTGGCAAAAATCATTTTGTTCATGCCCTGCGTTGCGCCCAGCGTGCTTTTGTCGTACACGTCCATAAACATTTCGGCGCGCGCCACCCACGTTTTTGGATTCGCCATTTTTTTGGGGTTGGCAATGTCGGTGTTGCTTTTTTCAATGCTCTTTTTCAGCGCCTCCATGTTGGGCGCTTTTACCTGCACCTGTGCGGCTGCGGCCAATGAAAATAGGGCGCAGGCCGAAAGTAGAAGTACTCGTTTCATGTTGCTATAATTTTTTTTGGTTTTAAATTTTCTTTCCGAAAAAATCAGCCCCAAAGGTA
>JAITVR010000067.1 GCA_031285695.1 Prevotellaceae bacterium | reverse complement strand
GCTTTAGCTGACGGTTGGCAATAGTTGTACCTATTGGGGCTTTAGCCCGAAATTATTTTTTGAACATCAAATTATAATTTCTCCGCATTCTTCAGCAAATACTCCTCGGCCTCTACATTCCACAGCCCCTTGCTTTGCTCGCACAGGCGGTGCAGCTCGGCGTACACGGGGTTTGTTTTTCCTTTTTCGGCAAAGTCGGAAATGGGCGTGAGCGGCATGTCAACGTGCGTGTAGATTAATTTTTTTCCACCGGGAATTTGCGGCAGGTTCATGGTAGTGTCAATTACGGCGTTGATACCGCCGATGTGCGTTACCAAGCCTGCGGGGTCGAGCCCTGCGCTCATCATGCTCAGCGCCTCCTTCATATCGTCGGTGTTGCCGCCGCTGGTGCCCACCACGTGGGTGGCGGCGTAGTGCACGTTGTAAAAGTTGAAGGCTGCCTTGAAGTCCGTTTTGGCAGGGCCTGCAAAAAAGTTGAGGCAGCCGTCGAAGGCTAAAATGGCGTCGGCTTGCTCCACCACAGGCGCCACGGGGGCAAAGGCAAACACATCGTTGTAGCCTGCGCCGCCGGTAAGCGCCTTGAGCTCGGCGGTGGGGTCGCTCATGGCGGCGGTGTTCACGTATTGCAGCTCAATGCCGTTCTTTTTTGCCTCGGCAGGCGAGTAGAGCGAGGCGGCTCTGTCCAACCGCGTTTGGTCAATGTCGGTAACTACCAGCAGGCGCGGCTTGCAGTCGGTGCGGTGAATGGCGTAGTTGATAGCCGCCAAGCCCATGGGGCCTACGCCGGCAAGTATGGCCATGCAGCCGCCGTTCACAATTTCCATCTTATGAATATACGAGCCGGGCGTGGTGTGGTAGTTGGCGTGCATGGCGCCAATGACGCACGAGAGCGGCTCGCTCAGCGAGGCGGGGTAGTAGCCCCGTCCCTTGTAGTGCAGCAGGCAGCCGAGCTCCATCACCTCTTTGGGAATAACTACGTAGGTGGCATTGCCGCCAATGTAGCGGTACGAGTATCCGGGCGCGCTGAGTATTCCCACCGGTCCCTTATCGTAGTTGAGCGCGGGCTGAATGGAAAATTTTTCGCCAACGGCAAACTGGTTTTTCCAGCGTGCGCCCACCTCTACTATTTCGCCGGCAAACTCGTGCCCAATAATGGTGGGGTTTTGCGCAATATCGCGCGGCACACGCTTATGCACATCGGCCTCGTGCGTGGCCTTGTATGATGACATGCAAATGCTGTCGCACACTACCTTTGCCAGTATTTCATCATCGCTGATTTGGGGAAGCTCAAACTCCTCCAAGCGTAAATCGTTTTTGCCGTAAAGGCGAACTGCTTTTGTTTTCATATAAAAATAGAATATTAAGAAGTTTAGGAAGTCTAAGAAGTCTAAGAAGTTTAGGAATATTAGGAATGTTTTCTCTTCCTAAACTTCTTAGACTTCTTAATCTTCCTCAATTAACTCATCATCACCTGCCCGCCCGTAACCGGAATGGCCTGCCCTGTTTCGCAGGTTTGCTCCACGGCGTACAGCAGGGCTTTGGTTACATCTTCGGGGCTTGTGCCTTTGTTCATGGGCACTTGCGCCATGTAGAACTTGCGCACATCTTCTATGGTTTTTGCGCCCGGCACTTTTCCGGCTTTTAAGTACTGTACAAACAAGCCATTTTCGGGGTCGCTCCACAGCGGACCTTCGTAAAAGTTGCCCGGACAAATGGAGTTGACCTTAATGCGGAACGGCGCGAGCTCCAGCGCAAAGGACTGCGTAAGCCCCACGCCGCCGAACTTGCCGCCTGCGTAGGCAAAGTTGGCCTTGCTGCCGCGCAGCCCCGACTTGGAGTTGATTTGAATAATGTCGGCAAAGTTAGCTGCGCCGAATTTATTTTGCAGCTTCATTACGCGCGAGGCAACTTTGGTGCAGTAGAAGTAGGCGTTGTAGTTGATTTTGGTAACAAACTCAAAATTTTCGGGCGTCATATCCTCTAATCCGCCTGCGCGCAGCACCCCGGCGTTGCTCACAAAAACATCAAGCCCGCCGAATGCTTTTACCGTTTCAAACATCAGGTTGCCGAGGCTGTCCATGTCCGCCACGTTGGTTTTTACAAAAATGGCGCGGTTGCTTTTTGCCAGCTTATTTAGCTCCTGCGCGGTTTGCTGTCCCACGTTTTCGTTGAGGTCGGCCACCACAATGTTTGCGCCTTCCTTAATCAAGCAGCGCGCAATACCCTCGCCAAAGCCTTGCGCTGCGCCGGTTACAATGATGGTTTTGTTTTCCACGCGCCCTGCATTTGCGCCTGCGCTCACCTTACGGCGATAATTTTCAACCTCCCAATTGTCGATAAAATCAATCTGCGCCTGCGTCATGGGGTGTTCGCCGCCAAAGGACTGCGCAAGGTGGGCAATCTTCATCATGTCCTGAAATACGTCCAAAATGATGTCGCAGCCTGCGGCGTTGTCGCCCACGGCAACCAAGCCAAGGTTTTTAATGAGCAGCACCTTGGGCGTGTAGCCGTACTTTTTTACGTAAGCTTCGATTTCTTTTTCGGCGGTAGCCAAAATATTTTCAGCGTTTTCTTCTGCAATATAAATGTAGTTCGATTTGCAGTACACAATGATGTCGGGCGAAAAGGGGCGCGAAATTTTTGTGAAGTTTTCCTTTGAATTGATGAAAGAATTTACCAATTCATTGTTCACCACCTTCAGCGTTTTCAAGCCTTCTTTGCTCAACATCATTCGTATTGCAGGAATGGTGTCGAGGGTTGAGAGTTGAGAGCTGAGAGTTGAGAGTTGGCAATTGGGCAGCGGTTTTACGATGGATTTTTCTATTTTTCCTAAAACATCGGCGTATATTTTTTCGATTTTTTCAACGCTGTCCGCGCCAACAAAAATGCCGTGATTTTGCAGCAAAATTACCTCGGGCTCTTTGCCGTTTTTTGCCTTGAAATTTTTTACGCGCGTTTCCACCTCCTTAAATAGCACGTACCCCGGGTCGATGTAGGGAATGTACAGCACCGTGTCGCCGAATATTTTTTGTGTTTCGGCTTCGGCGTTTTGGGCGCACATCAGCGCGTTGACCATGGTGGGGTGCAGGTGCACAATGAATGCCGCGCTTATGGCGTTGTGCATGGAGGTTTCCACGCTTGGGCGGCGGTCTTTGGTAATGCAGGCTGCGGCAAGGTCGTTCTTCACCTCTTCCTCGCGCTCGGCAGTGTTTGCCGAGTACGTTTTTTCGGAAATTACCTGCAACTTTTTACGGTCGAGCACCGCAAAGCCGTCCTCGGTAATGGTGGCTAAACCGTGTCCGCTGGCCTTTACCCACAGCTTGTCGGCGTTTTTGTACGAGGTGTTGCCACCGCCTGCAATCACGTAGCGGCTGTCCTTGCCGTAGTGCTGCGAAATTTTTATAAGGTCGTTAATCTCGTTCATTGTTGGTTTGTTATTTTAATTTCTTTTGCTCGCTTTTCAGCCTGCGTGCTACCTTTTTCACATCTTCGGCAGGGGGCAGGTTTTCGGGAATAATGCCTCGCTCTTTCAACATTTTTCGTACCGCAAGGTTGTTGTCCACATGCTCGCCCTCTATGCTTACCTGCCCTTTCAAATCCTTGCTTTGCACGTTGATGCCTGTCATGTCGGCGGCCAACTTTTTTGCGCTGATGCTTACCGTAGGTAAAAAATCGGCCACGGGGCGGTTGGCAGGAACTCCCATTTTGCGCTTGAGCATGGGTGTACTGAGGTTAAACAGGGCTTGGTCGCCTTTGCTGCGTATGGTGGCAAAACCCGCGCTATCTACGCCTCGCTCGTACAGTATGCCCGACAGCCTTTTCTCCGATTCGCTCAACTTCTCTCGTTGCTTCAGCCTGTCGTACTCCAGCAGCCGCTGCTCCACCATTTCGGCACGGCGAGTTTGCACGGCAAAGTAGGTTTGGGCAAAGGCTATTTGCGGCTTGCGCGGGTCGCCGTTTTGCGCCACTAAGTAGCAGGCGTAGCGGGTAAGCATTAGGTCTTCTACTGATTTTTCAGCACCGGAGCCAATTTGAACCATCTTGCTGACGTTAACAAAATGGTCTGCGATGTTCGCGCTTGCATTTTGGCAAGCCTCTTTTGCTTTCTCAACAGTGTTTTCAAAATTTCGCCACTGGCTATAGTCCAAAAGTTTTTGTAACTCGCGTGCGCTCCAGCACTCCACGCCGTTATATTCGCAGGCAATGGCTTCGAGCTGCTCGAATAGCCGCTTGATTTCGTTTTCTTTCATTTTGTTTTTTTACAAAAAATCCTCCCTACTTATTCTCGCCCACGGGCGTCTTATCCACGCCACGGCGGGTTTTGCGGGTTGCCAACTTGGTGCGCTCGAGCTGGTTTTGGGCGTTGAGCTTGGCGGCCAGCTGCTGTATGGCGGGGCTGGGGTTGGCGCGCTGTTGGGCATCGGTAAGGTCAAGTACGGTGCGCAGCAGCGGGTCGCCCTGGCGGCGTACCTCGGCCATGCGCAGGGTGGGGCGCTGGGCTTCGGCGCTGGTGCGGGTGTTTTGCAGCGCTATGTACTCGTCGTTGGCCTGGGTAAGCACCCGCAGCAGCTCGCTTAGGCGGAGGTCTTGCCCATCGAGCAGGGTAAGGGCGGGTGTGTGTTCGGGCTTGGTGAGCTCGGCCACAAAGCTGGTAATGCGTATGCTTTCCTGCTCGCGGTTTTCGTCGGCCATGCCGGCGTAGTGGTCGGCCACGCGCAGCAGCAGGCGGGCGGCCCGGGCCAGCTCGGCGTTTTCGCTCAGCTCGCAAAAGCGGAGGTAGCTGTTTACGCCGGCTATGCAGCGGTCGCGATTGGCATCGAGGTCGTCAAGGTTTTGGGTAAGCTGGCTGCCGCGAATAACCTCTATGGCCTGGGCGGCCTGTAGGGCTACATCTTCCAGCAGGGGCAGCAGGCCGCTCAGCCCTACCTGGTCGGCAGGTCCCTCCTTAATACCGCTTACTACAAAGTTGAGGTAGTAGAGCCACTCGGCGTTGTAGAGGTGGCCAAGGCGGAAGCGTATCATCTTATTCATAAAATTAAAAATTAGGAATTAAAAATTAAAA
>JAITVR010000243.1 GCA_031285695.1 Prevotellaceae bacterium | reverse complement strand
ATTTTGATGCTGTAAAGAAAGTAGCCGAAGGCATTTTTTACAAAATCAACGCTGAACGAAAGGTCGGGAAAAACGGTGATGGCAGCCACGTTGTTGCTGTCAAAAATAACGTCGAGCAGCGGAATAATGAGCATGAAGTTGGCAATGCCAAAAACCATGGCCAGCAGCGTCAGCGGCAAATATTTTGGCCAATATCTACTGTAAGGTTTTGCAAAGCTCAGTAACCGTAAGAAATTCTTCATATCCTTTTTATGCGTGTGTATAAACAAACAAAGTTAGTAAAAATTACGCAAATCCTCTGAATTTATTTGCAATATTTTGAATATAAAATAGTTGTAAACAAGTTTATGAGATTGTCGCTTTTTCTGTACTTTTGTACTTTCAATTTTTAGAAAAACATTTCGATTATGGCTTCACAAAAAATCCGCGTGCGCTTTGCGCCCAGCCCAACAGGACCGCTGCACATGGGCGGTGTGCGCACTGCGCTATTCAACTATTTGTTTGCAAAAAAACACGGCGGCGATTTCATTCTCCGCATCGAAGATACCGACAGCAACCGCTACGTAGCAGGCGCTGAGGAGTATATTATTGAAGCGCTGAATTGGTGTGGCATAACGTTTGATGAGGGCGTGGGCATTGGTGGCGAGCATGCGCCGTATCGCCAAAGCGAGCGCAAGGATATTTACGTAAAGTATGCGCAGCAGCTCATTGACAGCGGAAACGCTTACTACGCCTTCGATAGCGCGGAGGAGCTTGATGCGCTGCGCAAGGAAAAAGAAGCCAAAGGCGAAGCATTTATTTACAATTTTGCAACGCGCAGCAGCTTAAAAAATTCACTTTCGCTCTCAAAAGAGGAGGTGGAAAAGTTGAAATCCGAGCGCAACGATTGGGTAATTCGCTTTAAAATTCCCGAAAACGAAACCATAAAAATGCACGATATTATTCGCGAAGAAGTGGTGGTAAACTCAAGCACGCTCGACGATAAAGTGCTGTGGAAAAAGGCTGATGAGCTGCCCACTTACCACCTTGCCAACATTGTGGACGACCACTTGATGGAAATTTCGCACGTCATTCGCGGCGAAGAGTGGCTGCCCTCATTGCCGCTGCACGTGCTGCTTTACCGCGCTTTTGGTTGGCAAAATTCCATGCCGCAATTTGCGCATCTTTCGCTGCTGCTAAAGCCCGATGGTAAAGGAAAACTCAGCAAGCGAGATGGCGACAAAATGGGATTTCCCGTTTTTCCGCTGCAATGGAAATCGCCCGAGGGCGAGTTTTCGCGCGGCTACCGCGAAGATGGATATTTCCCCGAAGCCTTTGTAAATTTACTTGCGCTGTTGGGTTGGAATCCCGGCACAGAGCAGGAAAAATTTAGCATCGAGGAATTGGTGCAACTATTTGATTTAAAGCGAGTTATAAAGTCTGGCGCGCGCTTTAATCCCGATAAGGCAAAGTGGTTTAACCAGCAGTATTTAAAGGAAAAAAGCAACGCAGATTTAGCACATTTATACCTGCCAATTCTTGCAGAAAAAAATGTAAAAACAACCACCGAATACGTTGAAAAAGTTTGCGGAATGATAAAAGAGCGCGCTACTTTTGTTTGCGATTTTTGGAATCTTTCCTCCTACTTTTTTGTTGCGCCAAATGCTTACGATGAAAAAGTTGTGCAAAAGTACTGGAAGCCCGAAACGCCCGCCATGCTTCAAAATTTGACAGCGCAGCTGAAAAGCGTTTCGCCTTTTGAAAAGGAAAAAACGGAGCATGCCGTGCACGAATGGATTGCTGCAAGCGGGCTGAAAATGGGCGAGGTAATGAACACTTTTCGCCTCTGTTTGGTAGGCGCAAGCATGGGGCCAAGCGTGTTTGATATTGTGGAAATGCTTGGCGTGAATGAGGCGGTAAAGCGCATTGAAACGGCAATTGAAGCAATCAAATAGCTGCTTCAATTGCTGACCATTTGTCATTCTGAGCGAAGCGAAGAATCTCAAATTCGCACAATAATGACATATCGTTCTAACATGAGATGCTTCGCTTCACTCAGCATGACAAAAAAAGAGGATTGTTTTTGGCAATACTCTTTTTTTTGTCAAATATTGTTCTAATTTTTTTGCAGCAAAAATTCCAAAAATTCACTTGTGCCAACGTATCCCACAGGCTTTCCAATCATTTTTCCATCGCTGTCAAGCGTGGCAAAGTAGGGCATGGCGTTAACGTGGTAGCGGGTTATGAGGTAGTCCTTATTGGTGTCGCCAATAGTTTTTTTCGTTTTTCCGTCAAAGGCGGAAGTGTACCATTCGCTTGCTAGCAGCTCCGTTTTATCGTCTAAGTAGAGCGCAATAATCACGTATTTTTCGAGCAGTAAATCCTGCACTCGTTGGTCGGAAAAAGCTTCGCCGTCCATTTTTTTGCAGTTGCTGCAGGTGCGGCCTTTAAAGGCAAGCAGCACGTTTTTGCCCTGCTGTTTTGCACAGGAAAGTCCTTCGTTTAAATCAAAAAAAGAGGGCAAATTTGCAGGGCCGCTCAAGCCCAATTCGCTATGCTTCGGCGTGATGTTGCACAGCAAGTACTGTCCCGAAAAAGTTGCCAATTTTTCCTCGCTATTATTTTTTTGTGCCGTTTTCATTACGCTGTTTTGCGGCAAAAATCCCGAAAGTGCGCTGAGCGGATTTCCCAATAATCCGGTAAAAAGGTACAGCGCAAAGCAAAATGAAGCTGCCGAAAGCGCAAAGCGCGGAATGCTGACGTGCTC
>JAITVR010000041.1 GCA_031285695.1 Prevotellaceae bacterium | reverse complement strand
CCGTCGGAATATTGGGATACGCACTACGCTTTTGGAAAAATTTCGGCGAAGCGAAATAAAGTTTTGGGCGAAAAATCGGTGGAGCGTGTTGCCGCAAATTTTGTTGCGCCCATGCTGTTTTCCTACGGAAAAAATCGCAGTCAAGAAGAATTTTGCGAAGTGGCAATTGCGCTGTTGGAAGAAATTTTGCCCGAGCAAAATTCAAAAATAGATGGTTGGAAAAGTATGGGAGTTGCGCCGCAAAACATGCTCGAAAGTCAAGCCCTGCTTCAACTTAAGAATGAGTATTGCGACAAGAAAAAGTGCCTGCAATGTGTAATTGGGAAGCAAATATTAGAAAGATAAATTGATAAAAAGATAAAATGCGCTTCGCGCGATAAAATTTATCCTTTTATCTTTTTATCCATTTATTTTTTACTTGTAATTCAACTTTTATTTTAGAAAAATGATTGTTCGCGTAACCAAAGAATTTTCGTTTGAAATGGCGCACCTGCTCGAAAGCTACGACGGGCAGTGCAGCAATATTCACGGGCACTCGTACCGCCTGTTTGTTACCATTTGCGGCACGCCCATTACCGACATTACCAGCCCAAAGTACGGCATGGTAATGGATTTTACGGATTTGAAACGCATTGTAAACGAATTTATTATAGAAAAAGTGGAGCACGCGCTTATGCTACGCCAAGGTACAAAAATGGACGAGGCGCTGAAAAAAATTCACACCAAAATTGTGTGCGTAAATTATCAACCAACCTGCGAAAATATGGTAATTCAAATGGCTGAAATTTTGAAAAACGAGCTGCCAAAAAACGTTCAGCTACACAGCATAAAGCTGTACGAAACCGCCACCTCATTTGCCGAATGGCATGCAAGCGATAACGAATAAATTTATCGCGCAGCCTTTATTTTTTTATCCTTTTATCTCTCTTTTTCGCATGAAAAAACTTTTTCTTCTCGACGCATTTGCCCTTATATACCGCGCCTACTATGCCTTTATGAAAAAGCCAATGGCCAACGCGCAAGGCTTGAATACATCGGCAATTTTTGGGTTTACCAAAACAATTTTGGACATAAAAAAGCGCGAAAATCCTACGCACTTAGCGGTGTGTTTCGACCCCGGCGGCGAAACTTTTCGCCACATCATGTACCCGCAGTACAAGGCCAACCGCAGCGAAACGCCCGAAGTCATTCAACAATCCATTCCTGTAATAAAAGAAATACTGCAAGCGTTCAACATTCCCGTCATTGTGCTGCCCGGTTTTGAGGCCGATGATGTGATTGGAACGCTCGCCAAAAAGGCTGAGCAACAAGGATTTGTAACCTACATGATGACGCCCGACAAAGATTACGGGCAGCTGGTGAGCGACAATATTTTGATGTTTAAACCCGCGCGTTGGGAAAAACCGGACGAGAAAATCGGGCCGCGCGAAGTGTGCGAACAGCACGGAATTCAAGAGCCCAAGCAGGTTATAGACTTGCTTGCGCTGTGGGGCGATGTGTCGGATAACGTGCCGGGCGCGCCGGGAATTGGCGAAAAAACGGCGAGCAAATTGATTTCGCAGTACGGCAACTTGGAAGGCGTAATTGAGCACGTGGGCGAGCTAAAGGGAAAAATGCGCGAGTCGATAGAGCAAAATATTCCGCAGCTGCTGCGCGCAAAAAAGCTTGTAACCATTGACTTGAACGCGCCTGTAGAGTTGGACGAAGCTGCATTTGAGATAAAAGCGCCGAACAAAGAAGCGTTGCAGGCCTTGTTTAAGGAGCTGGAATTTCACGTTTTTAACCGCGAACTTTTTGGTGCACTTGCGCCATCTCAGCCTGCTCCGAAAAAAACAGCAACGCACATTCAAGGCGATTTATTCAACTCGCTTATGCCTACTGAAAACACAGCAGCAGCAACGGTTGAAAGCAGCTCGCACCTCAACACAATTAGCGATGTTGAGCACATTTACCACACCGCGCAAAGCATTGATGAGGTGAAAAAATTATGCGAAATGCTAATGCAGCAAGCGCAATTTTGCTTCGACAGCGAAACCGACAGCGTGGAGCCAATTGATGCCGATATTGTAGGACTTTCATTTGCTGTAAAACCGCATGAGGCTTGGTTTGTACCGCTTTCGTCAAGCGAAAATGATTTTACGCAAAAAGTAGCATTGCTGCGCGCGCCGCTTGAAAATGCAAGCATTGCAAAAATTGGGCAGAATATAAAGTTCGACTACTTGGCGCTAAAGCGCATGGGCATTAGCCTGCAGGGCGCGCTGCACGACACCATGCTGATGCACTACCTGCTTGAGCCCGACCTGCGCCACAACATGAACTACCTTGCCGAAACGTACCTAAACTACGCGCCTATCCCCATCGAAAAATTGATTGGAGAAAAGAAAAACGGGCAGGGAAAAATGTCCGATGTTTCCATAGAAAAGTTGACGGAGTACGCCGCCGAAGATGCTGATGTTACCATTCGGTTACATGAAAAATTATTTGCCGAATTAAAAAAAGAAGGCTTAGAAAAGCTGTACGAAACGGTGGAAGCGCCGCTCATTTACGTGCTTGGAGATATGGAGTGGGAGGGCGTGCGCATTGACTCCAAGGGCTTGGCTGAATACGGAAAAGAGCTGGCCGATGAGCTGCAAAAGTTGGATAGCGAAATTCGCGAAATGGCAGGCGAACCTGCGCTCAACGTTTTCTCGCCAAAGCAACTGGGCGAGGTGCTTTTTGATAAGCTGAAAATATCGGATAACGCACGCACCACGGGCAAAACAAAGCAGTATTCAACAAGCGAAGAAACGCTGGCTGCACTGCGCGACAAGCACCCAATTGTAGAAAAAATATTGGAGCTGCGCGGGCTAAAAAAGCTGCTTTCATCGTATGTGGAAACGCTGCCAACGCTGGTAAATGCTCGCACAGGGCACATTCACACCTCGTTCAACCAAGCGGTAACTTCCACGGGGCGGCTGAGCAGCAACAATCCCAACCTGCAAAATATTCCCATTCGCGATGAGCGCGGACGCGAAATTCGCAAGGCATTTATTCCTTCTGACGAAAATCATACACTGCTTTCGGCCGACTACTCGCAGGTGGAATTGCGCTTAATGGCGCACCTCAGCCAAGACCCACACTTGGTTGAAGCGTTTTTGAAAAATGAAGATATTCACGCAAGCACTGCGGCAAAAATTTTTCACGTATCAATTGACGAGGTAACGAAAGAGCAGCGCCGGCGCGCAAAAACTGCCAACTTTGGCATCATTTACGGCATATCGTCGTATGGTTTGGCGCAGCGGCTCAACATTCCGCGGGGCGAGGCGCGAACGCTCATTGAGGGTTATTTTGCTACCTACCCCAAGGTGCGCGAGTACATGGACAGCGCCATAGACGACGCGCGCGGCAAGGGTTTTGTGCAAACTATTTGCGGACGAAAACGCATGCTGCCCGATATAAATTCGCGCAACGCGATGGTGCGCAGCTTCGCCGAGCGCAACGCCATCAACGCGCCGATACAGGGCTCGGCAGCTGACATTATTAAGCTGGCGATGATAAAAATTCACGCGCGGCTGCAAAAAGAAAATTTCAAATCGCGCATGATTTTGCAGGTGCACGATGAGCTTGTGGTTGATGTGTGTAAGCCCGAATTGGAGGAGGTGCAAAAGTTGGTGGTGCGGGAAATGGAATTGGCCTACCGGCTAATGGTGCCGCTGATTGCCGAAGCCGGAACAGGCAAAAACTGGCTCGAAGCGCACTAAAAAAACGACAATAACACGCATTTGTCATTCTGTTTTAACTACTTGATATACAAATAGTTGCAAAGTTTTTTTGCTAAAAATAAAACATAAAAAGAGGGCTTCACACGAAAAAATACTACCTTTGTAAGATGTCGTTTTCAATCGTTAATAAATTATTTTTTCAAACTAATAAAAAACAAAAAACATGAATCAGCTTAACAGAAAGAACGCACCGGCGGCAAAAACGCGCCCCGAAAGAATTATCCAATTTGGCGAAGGCAACTTCCTCCGCGCCTTTGTGGATTGGATTGTGTGGAACATGAACGAAAAGGCGGACTTCAACAGCAGCGTGGTGGTGGTGCAGCCTATTGATAAGGGAATGGTGGATATGCTCAACGCGCAGGATTGCCTGTACCACCTCAATTTGCAGGGCTTGGACAAGGGAAAAACCGTGGACAGCATTGACATGATTGACGTAATCAGCCGCGGCCTGAACCCCTACACGCAGTTTGACGAGTACATGAAGCTGGCCGAAAATCCCGAAATGCGCTTTGTTATATCGAACACCACCGAAGCCGGCATTGCCTTTGACGCAAACTGCAAGCTGGACGATAAACCCGCATCTTCGTACCCGGGCAAGCTGGTGCAGCTACTTTACCACCGCTTCAAAACCTTCAACGGCGATAAAAGCAAGGGGCTGATTATTTTCCCCTGCGAGCTGATTTTCCACAACGGAAAGGAGCTGAAAAAGTGCATTGAGCAGTACATTGAATTGTGGCAGTTGGGCGCAGAATTTAAGGCTTGGTTCGATGCTGCATGCGGCGTGTACTCTACGCTGGTGGACCGCATTGTGCCGGGCTACCCCAAGGATACTATCAACGAAATTTTGGCAAAAGTCAACTACGAAGATAAGCTGGTGGTAAAGGCCGAAATCTTCCACTTTTGGGTAATTGAAGCGCCGGAAAGCGTGGCAAAAGAATTCCCTGCCGACAAGGCCGGACTGAACGTACTTTTTGTTCCTAACGAATCGCCGTACCACGAGCGCAAAGTTACGCTGCTCAACGGTCCGCACACCGTGCTGTCGCCCGTGGGCTACCTTTCGGGATTGGATACCGTGCGCGAAATTTGCGAAGACGAAGTGCTTGGAAAATTTGTGCGCAAGGTAATGACCGAGGAGCTGATGAGCACGCTCAACCTGCCCAAAGACCAGCTGGAGCAGTACGCCGCCGATGTGATGGAGCGCTTCCGCAACCCCTTTGTAAAGCACTTTGTAACGAGCATTATGCTCAACTCATTCCCAAAGTTCAAAACCCGCGATTTGCCCGGATTGAAAATTTATTTGGAAAGAAAAGGCACGCTGCCGCAGGGCATTGTGCTTGGCTTGGCCGGCATTTGCACCTACTACAAGGGCGGCAAGCGCGGCAACGACCAAATTGTACCCAATGACGACAAGCAAATACTTGACCTGCTTACCAACCTGTGGGCAAGCGGCGATGTGAAAAAAGTGGCGCAGGGAGTACTGGCTTCGGAATACATTTGGGGCGAAGACCTCAACAAGGTTGCCGGCCTAACCGATTTGCTCGCAAAGGATTTGGAAAGCATTGCAAGCAAGGGAATGTTGGAAACGGTGAAAGGTATTTTGTAAAGCAGAATTTTAATAAATTCAAGAAAAAGAGGAAAAAGGGAAAACAGAAAAAAAGTAGTAGAGAATGTTCTCTTTTACCTTTTTCCTCTTTTACTATTTTCCCATTCATAGCCTTCTTAAACTTCCTAAATTCCTTAAACTTCCTGTAACATCATCATGATTGAATTCCTAAAAATAAACTCCACCGACAACGTTGCAGTTGCAATTACGGCACTCGCAAGCGGCACGCAGCTTACGGTGGACGGCGTGAGCCTTACCATCAAGGCCGACATAGCCATGGGGCACAAGTTTGCTCTAAAGGATTTGAAAACCGGCGACCACATCATTAAGTACGGCTACGCCATAGGGCACGCCGTGGCCAACATTGCGCAGGGCGAGCTGGTAAACGAAAAGAACATCAAGACCAACCTCGAGGGGCTGCTTGACTACAAGTATGAGCCGGTAAAAACCGAGCCCAAGTTTACCAACCGCAGCATGACCTTCAAAGGTTACAAGCGCAAGAATGGCGATGTGGGCATTCGCAACGAGGTGTGGATTGTGCCCACCGTGGGCTGCGTAAACGGCACCGCCAACCAGCTGGTGGAGCTGCTGAAAAAAGAAACGGGAGAGAAAAACGTGGACGCCATTGTTGCTTTTCCGCACAACTACGGCTGCTCGCAGCTAGGCGACGACCACGAAAACACGCGAAAGATTCTGCGCGACATAGTGCTACACCCCAACGCCGGCGCGGTGCTAGTGCTCGGCTTGGGCTGCGAGAATAATCAGCCTGCTGCCTTCCGCGAATTCTTGGGCGAGTACGATACCGACAGAATTTACTTCCTCGAAACGCAAAAAGTAAAGGACGAGCTGGAGGAAGGTATGAAGCTGCTGCGCGACCTGTACAAAAAAGCCTCGGCCGATGTGCGCACCGAAGTTCCGCTATCCGAATTGCGCGTGGGCTTAAAGTGCGGCGGCAGCGACGGATTTTCAGGCATCACCGCCAACCCGCTGTTGGGCATGTTCTCCGACTTTTTGGTAGCGCAGGGCGGCACCACGGTGCTCACCGAGGTGCCCGAAATGTTTGGCGCCGAAACCATACTGATGAACCGCTGCGGAAGCACCGGAATGTTCGACAAAACGGTGCACCTCATCAACGACTTTAAGGATTACTTTACCAAAAACAAGCAGCCCATATACGAAAATCCCTCGCCGGGCAATAAGGCGGGTGGCATTTCAACCTTAGAGGAAAAGTCGCTGGGCTGCACCCAAAAGTCGGGCACATCGGAGGTAAAGGACGTGCTGATGTACGGCGAGCGCATAAAAACCAAGGGGCTGAACCTGCTCAGCGCACCGGGCAACGACTTGGTGGCCGCCACTACCTTAGGCGCAGCAGGCTGCCAATTAGTGTTATTTACCACGGGGCGTGGCACCCCCTTTGGCAGCTTTGTGCCCACCATGAAGATTTCGACCAACACGCCCTTGTTTCAAAACAAACCCACGTGGATTGACTTCAACGCAGGCGCCATTGTAGAAAACGAGACGATGGACGCCGCCACCGAGCGCTTCATCAAGTACATAATCAGCGTGGCCAACGGCGAAAAGGTAAATACCGAGAAGAACAACTTCCGCGAAATAGCTATTTTCAAAACGGGAGTAACGCTATAGAATTGAGAATTGAAAGTGGAGAGTGGAAAATGATAGCACTCTCCACTTTTTGTTTGCAAACCCTACAAACAGCAAACGGCTACCAAACTTTGGTAGCCGTTTTACCTTAGCGTATAAGCTTCATACTGCTAATCTTCCAAATCGTAGGGGTAGTGGAACTCGCCAATTATCTCTTCTCCGCTGTCAATGACGTCGAGAGGGTTAGCATCGCGCCATACGTACCATGTAAAGGTAGGGTCAACACTTAAATCAAGGTCATCAATATCATCTTTGTCAAAATCCTTTGCGTAATCTTCAAATGCTTCTCGTGCCATCTCATCGGCTAACTCCAACATTACGTTTGAAGTAACATTCTTACCTCCTATGTTAGCGCTACCGGGGAAACCCTCATCTTTCATGTAGCTTAGTAGCGTATAAAGGTCTTCTTCTGAGAGGTTGTGGTTCTTAATGTCAAAGATATATTTAATACCGTCCCCATCTCCCTTCCAGCAGCTGCCAAATACCATGGCGGCTGCCAACATTGATAGCAAAAATCTTTTTTTCATAGTAAATTAAGTATTAAAGGTTATTCGTTTTTATATATATTAGATTAACACACAGTGTAGTAGCGCATGCAAATATATAAAAAAAGTAGAATGATAGCAACAAAAAGCAATTTTTTATGCGAAGAGCGAAGAATGAGCAACGCAGCAACTAGAGCGAAGCGTAGTTCGGCGAAGCCAATCTCAATGCGACTGTTGAGATTGCCACGCTAAACCCGCTTGCAATGACGGTGGTTGTTCGCCGAACTCTGCATAACAGCGAGAAAAAATTATTTTACCAATTCCTCTGCCAAATCTTTTACCACCAATCCTCCAAAATTCCCCGAGCTCATCAGCAAAAAGTTGGCGTTTTGTTTTGGTAGTTTTTTCAGCTCAGATACTAAAACATTGTTGTCGGTAAAAACTTTTACACCATCGCCAAAGGCAGCGGCTACCTCGTTTTCCGAAATTTCGGCGAGCTGCTTGTGCTTTACCGTTTCGGGGTTGAAGTACACGTAGGCCACATCGGCATCGTGCATGGCGCCGTGGTATTGCTCAAGAAAATCCTTGCTCAAGCTGCTAAAAGTATGCAACTCCATGCAGGCGTACAGCTTGCGATTGGGGAATTGCTTTTTTACCGCTTCTGTTGTGGCGCGCAGCTTCGATGGCGAGTGCGCAAAATCGTAGAAAACACTTGCGCTGCCGGTGCTTGCCATGAGCTGCAAGCGACGTGCTGCACCGCCAAATTCTTTTATGGCAGCGTAAAAATCACTGCGCGAAATTCCGATTTGCTCGCAGGCAAGCAGCGCAGCGTTGAGGTTTTCTAAGTTGTGCTCACCAAATATTTTCAGCGGTACATTTCCTTCGGGCGTAGCAAGGCTGCACACGCCGTCAACATTGGTGTGCGGGTGCGCTTCGTAGCCAATTTTTTCAATGCTATCTTTAGCAATTTCGGCAACGGAAGTGCAGGTTTTATCGCTTTTGCAAAAAATAAGTGCACCGCCGTTTTCAATTAAATTTGTAAAAATGGCAAACTGCTCCACGTACATTTCCCATGTTGGAAAAACGTTTACGTGGTCCCACGCAATGCCTGTAATAATGCCCACATGCGGGCGGTAGAGGTGAAATTTTGGCCGCGGGTCAATGGGCGAAGTTAGGTATTCGTCGCCTTCAAACACGGCAATTTTTGCCGACTGGCTCAAGCGCACCATGGTTTCAAATCCGTCGAGCTGCGCGCCCACCATGTAATCGAAGTCAATATTTTGGTGGCGCAGCACGTGCATAATCATGGCGGTGGTGCTGGTTTTGCCGTGGCTTCCGCCAACTACAATGCGCGTTTTTTCTTTGGTTTGCTCGTACAAATATTCGGGGTACGAGTAAATTTTTAGCCCCAATTCTTTTGCGCGCAGCAGCTCCGGATTGTCGGCGCGGGCGTGCATGCCAAGAATTACTTCGTCCAAATCCGCCGTAATTTTTTCGGGAAACCAACCGATTTTTTCGGGCAGCAAACCTTTTGCCGCAAGGCGACTTTTGGCAGGGTCAAAAATTTCGTCGTCCGAGCCGCTAACGGTGTAGCCTTTTTCGTGCAGGGCCAGCGCCAAATTGTGCATGGCGCTGCCGCCAATGGCAATAAAATGAACTTTCATAGCGTTATTATTAGAATTCAAAGTTACAAGAAATTTTGTAGCCGTTGCAATTTTTGTTGGGAATTGCTAACTTCGCGGGCTAAAGACTGTTTTTTACCTTATGAATATTTTTGATTTAACGTTTGCGCTGCTGCTGGCTTGGGCTATTTTGGTGGGTGTGCGCAAGGGGTTTGTAGCGCAGGCCACATCGGTGTTTGCGCTGCTGTTGGGCGCGTACATATCGTACAAATTTTCGTACCTGCTGGCCAAGTGGATTACCGATTTTGGCGTGGGCGGCATGGCGGTGCAAATTATTTCGTTTTCGCTCACGTTCATTGGCGTGGTGTTGGCGGCGCGCCTGCTGGGCAGCATCGTGAGCCGCATTGTGAGCTTGGCGCTCATGGGTTGGGTCAACCGCCTGCTTGGCGTAATTTTTTCGGGTGCAAAAATGCTGCTCATCATTAGCATTGTGCTGGTGGTGGTCAACAGCATTGATAAGGAGCTGGGCTTTATGCCGCGCCAGCAGGTGCAGCAATCCAAGTTTTACCAACCCATTTCCAACCTTGCGCCATCGCTGCTCACCTTTTTAAACTTCGACAAAATTGTGAAATCGGCGAAGGATTTTGACGGCAAGGTGGACGAAAAAGTGGAGAGCCTAAAGTAGTGGCGCTGTTGCTTTGCATAGAAAGTGCCGGCGAGGTTTGCTCCGTTGCGCTTGCGCAAAATGGCGACCTGCTTGCCTGCGAGGAAAGCGCTCACGAGCGCGACCACGCAAAGCTGCTTGCTCCGCTCATCAGCAAAATTTTTCAGCAAAAAAAGATTGGGGCGCACGATTTGGACGCGGTGGCGGTAAGCCAAGGTCCGGGCTCGTACACCAGCCTGCGCATTGGCGCCAGCACCGCCAAAGGTTTGTGCTACGGCACCGGAAAGCCGCTCATTGCGGTAAGCAGCCTGCAATCGCTGGCCGCGCGCGCCATGCAGCTGCACAAGGTGCAACCCGATGATGTGCTTTGCCCCATGCTCGATGCGCGCCGCATGGAGGTGTACACCGCGCTGTACAACGCAGCTTGCGCGCCGCAAACCGAAGTTACCGCCGAAATAATTACCGAAAACAGCTACTCCGAAATTTTGAAAAAGCAGCGCGTGCTATTTTTTGGCAGCGGAGCCGAAAAGTGTAAGGAAATTTTGCACAGCAGCAACGCTGTGTTCCTTGATGTACCGGTTTCGGCACAAGGAATGATAGCGTTAGCTGAGCAAAAATTCGCACAGCAAAAATTTGAAGATGTAGCCTACTTCGAGCCCTTTTACCTCAAAGATTTTGTGGCAATAAAATCAACAAAAAAGTTGTTTTGAACTTATACTGTCATTGCGGGCTTGACCCGCAATCCCCTATAGCAAAGCATTTCAATGATGAGATTGCGGGCAAGCCTGCAATGACAACGCAAAGCTTGAGATTGGCTCCGCCGAACTCAGCTTCGCCCGCAATGACGAATGTTACTTTTACCAACAAAAAAAGCGTCCCACAAATGTGTGGGACGCTTTTTACTTTTTATAGAAGTTGAAAATTACTTCTTCATCGGGCATTCCTTAACCTGCGCGCTATCTTTTGCGCAGCACTTCTTAGCGTCTTTCTTGCAGCAAGCCTTTTCTTCGCCCTTGGGGCAGCATTTTTTGCCGTCCTTTGCGCAGCATTCAGCCTTGCTAATGCACTTTGCAGCAACAAAATACTTGTCAGCAACGAAGGCAAAGTTAGCAACGCTATCGGCAACAACAACGCCTTCCTCAACTGCAACCAGCGTACCGCAAACCTGCATAGCCTGACCGCACATTGATTGGCAAACTTTGGCAGAATCAAGACCTTGTACCATGATGTACTTGGTTGAGTCTGAGCCAAATACAGCGATGCGCTTGGCATCAACGTTAGTAACCACGGCCTTGCCAACAACGGTTACTTCTTTGCCCACAAACTCGGCGGGGTTGGCAATCACCTTGTCAACGCACACCTTGTTGCACTTGGGGCCACAGCAGGCAGCCGCAGCAAGGGCTACCAACGAAATAAACAGAATCTTTTTCATTTTTTTATGTATTAAATTGTTTATAATTTCTTGTTTCGGCGACAAAAGTACGCATTACTGCAATAGCTTATTCAATTGTTTAACACAAAATAGCAGTATTGATTTATTTTATAAGAAGTTACAGAAATAGTGCGGCAATGCAAAAGGCGGCGTAGGTAATGCTTGCCACGCCGTTTACGGTAGTAAAAGTCAGGTTAATGCGGCTTATATTGTGTTCATCTACAATGCTATGCTGATAGGCTACGCAGGCAATAAAAAGCGTTGTACCAATTCTGTAAAAAATGCTACTTACCTCATAAGCGCCTATGTATAGGGCAATTGCGCAGCAGGTGGAGTGAATGATAATAGAGAGTGTCAGCGCGTTTTTTCGCCCCATTATAGAAGGAATGGAGTAGAGGCGGTTGTCGCGGTCAAATTTTTCGTCGGGCAGCGCGTAGAGTATGTCGAAACCTGCCGTCCATAGCAGCAGCACCGCCGAAAAGAGCAGGGGAAGTACGGCAAACTCACCCGCCACCGCAATGTACGCGCCAATGGGCGATAGCGCCAAGCCCAAGCCGAGTATGAAGTGGCACAGCGCGGTAAAGCGTTTGGTAAGGCTGTAGCCTAAAATTACGGCTAAGGCAACGGGCGACAGCGCAAGGCACAGCGTGTTGAGAAATGCTGTGGCGGCAACGAATAGCGCAGCGTTGGCAATGCAAAAAACGAGCGCATTTTTTTTAGAAATAATGCCCTGCGGAATTTCGCGCTGCGCGGTGCGCGGGTTGGCGGCATCGAAGCGGTGGTCGGCCCAGCGGTTGAAGCTCATGGCGGCGTTGCGCGCAAAAAACATGCACAGCACCACCAATGCTAACTTTTGCCAATCGAAACTACCCTGCGCCTGCACGGCCAAAAAGTAGCCGATAAAGGCAAAGGGCAGCGCAAAAATGGTATGGCTGAACTTGACTAAGGAAGCGAAATTTTTTATTTGCGACATAATTTTTAATGGACAGCTGACAATGAACAATGGATAATTATTATCCGTTATCCATTGTCCATTAATTCATTGCTATCTTACCTGCGCTCCAAATTCTTTTTCAAACAGCTTCATCAAGCTGCTCATTACGCGCTCAATTTCTTGGTCGGTAAGGGTGCGCTCGCTGTCCTGCAAGGTAAATGAAAGTGCGTAAGATTTTTTACCTTCGGGCAGCTTGTCGCCTTCATAAACGTCAAATAAACCAACGCTTTTGAGCAGCTTCTTCTCGCTTTTTACGGCGGCTTCGCGCAGCTGCGCAAAGGTAATTTTTTTGTCCAAAAGCAGCGCAAGGTCGCGGTTCACTTCAGGATATTTTGGCAGCTCGGTGTAGGTAATTTTTTGCTTTGCAACAAAATTTACCAGCGCGCTCCAACGAATTTCGGCAAAGTAAACTTCCTGCTTTATGTCGAACATGGCGCGCAGCTTTTTGCTCACTACGCCCATTTCCAAAAAGTTTTTTCCCAACAATTTATACGCTGCACCATCGGCAAAAATATCGGCAGGTAGCTCGGCGGTTTGCAGCGTATCTAAATTAACGCCAAAGCGTTCGAGCAGTAGCTGAACTTGTTTTTTTAGCGTAAAAAAATCGGTGGAAGAGTTGCTTGCGTTCCAATTTTTTTTGTGCTTTGCGCCCGTTACAAAAATGCTCATGCGCGCCTCCTCGCCAAAGCGTTCGGTTACGCTGCCGCTTGGCGCAAGCAGGTTATATACGTTGCCAAATTCGTACAATTTTAAGTCTAACTGCCGGCGGTTGATGTTGTACGCAATGGTCTCTAACCCGCCAAACAGCAGGGTTTGGCGCATGGCGTTCAGCTCAACGCTGTTGGGATTTTGCAGCAGCACCAATTTTTCTTTTGGGTACGTTTTTAAATCCTCGTAGCGTTTTGAGTTGGTCAGCGAGAGGCACATTATTTCGTTAAAGCCGCGGCTTGACAAAAGGTTGGCGGCCGTGTTGCGCAGCGTTTCGTTGTTGGGCTTGGCAACGTGGCTCAGCGAAGCGTGCACGTGCTGCGGAATTTCAACGTTGTTGTAGTCGTAAATGCGCAAAATTTCCTCCACCACATCGCACTCGCGCGTAACGTCCACGCGGTAGGTGGGTACGCTCACGCTAAGGCTGTCGCCGTTTTCGTTCTCAATTCCAAATTCTAAACCGGCAAGAATTTTTTTGATAACCTCCTTGTCAATTTGTTTGCCTATGCTTGCGCAAATTTTTTCAAACGAAAGTGCAACAACTTTTTTAGCGATAGCTTGGGGGTAAATATCCACCACTTCCGACGAAATATTTCCACCGCCCAGCTCCTTTATGAGCATGGCTGCGCGCTTCAGCGCAACGACAGTGATGTTGGGGTCGGCACCGCGCTCGTAGCGGAACGAGGCATCGGTGCTAAGCGTGTGCCGCTTGGCGGTTTTGCGCACCCACACGGGGTTGAAGTATGCGCTTTCTAAAAAAATATTTTGAGTAGAATTGCTCACACCCGAATCCACACCACCGAATACGCCCGCTATGCACAAGGGTTTGCTCGCGCTGCAAATCATCAAATCCTGAGCCGACAGTTTGCGCTCAACTTCGTCCAAAGTTTTGAAAAGTGTGCCCTCGGTGCAGGGTTTTACCACCACCGTTTTGCCGTCAATTTTATCGGCGTCAAAGGCGTGAAGCGGTTGCCCCAGCTCGTGCATCACAAAGTTGGTAATGTCCACCATGTTGTTGATGGGGCGCACGCCAATAGCGTTCAACTTTTTTTGCAGCCACTCGGGCGAAGGCGCAACTTTTACGCCGGAAATGGTAATGCCCGTGTAGCGCGGACAAGCCTCGCTGTTTTCAACCTTTATTTGGTAAACATTTGAGGTATTATCCACCTTGAAATTTTCTACCGAAGGATAGGCGAATTTTTGTAATTTTTCGGAAAAATGAACAGCAAGATATGCTGCCAAATCGCGCGCCACGCCTACGTGCGAAGCCGCATCAATGCGGTTGGGTGTAAGCCCTATTTCAAAAACGTAATCGCTCTCTAGCTTCAGCAAATCGGCCAGTGGCTGACCAACTTTTGCGCTTTCGTCAAGCACCATAATTCCCTCGTGCGAGGCGCCCAATCCCAGCTCATCTTCGGCGCACAGCATGCCAAAACTTTCCACGCCGCGCAGCTTCGATTTTTTTATTTTTACCTCCTCGCCGCTCGAAAAATACAGCGTTGCGCCAATGGTGGCCACCGC
>JAITVR010000245.1 GCA_031285695.1 Prevotellaceae bacterium | reverse complement strand
TATTTGTGAGATTCGCCCCAAGACATTTTAACCCGATTTGGGCGCTTGCTAACACACAAAAATACTGAGCCGCGAGTACGCTGATAAGTTCGTGCACTCGTGGTGCACTACGTAATTTTTGTGCGCTAGTTGCAAGTTTTCATTTCACAAAAACGTAAACAAAAACATGGAAAACAACTCCAAACCCGCTGAAGAAATTGTAGATTTTAATGACTTCGGTCTGTCCGAAGCAACCCTTGAAGCCTTGAAGGTAAAAGGTTTTGAAACACCCTCGCCTATTCAACGCCTGGCCATTCCGGCGCTCATGCGTGGCGATAAGGACATTATTGCGCAAGCGCAAACCGGCACCGGCAAAACCGCCGCATTCGGCCTGCCCATTATGGAGCAGCTGGAGCCAAACGGCAAAGTTCAAGCTCTAATTTTAGCGCCTACGCGCGAGCTTGCGCTTCAAGTTAGCGACGAAATTATTTCGTTCAAAGGCACGCGCAACATGAGCATTGCCACCATTTACGGCGGCGCTTCTATCAGCGAGCAGCTGCGCCGGCTGAAAAAAGGCGTGGACATTGTGGTGGGTACGCCCAGCCGCGTGATAGACCACATCAACCGCGGCAGCCTTGACCTTAGCGGCATTCGCTGGTTCATTCTCGATGAGGCAGACGAAATGCTCAACATGGGCTTCATTGACGACATTGAGCAAATATTTCAGAACACGCCCGACGAGCGCCGCGTAATGCTTTTTTCGGCCACCATGCCCGACCGTATTGCCAAAATGGCAAAAAAGTACATGCGCGACATTGAGCACCTAAAGGTAGAAGCCAAGCAGCTTACCACCGACCTTACCGACCAAATTTACTTTGAGGTAAGCCAGGCCGACCGCTTCGATGCGCTTACGCGAATTATTGATGTGGAGCCCGAATTTTACGGCATGGTTTTTTGCCGTACAAAAGTTACCACCGACGATGTGGTGCGCAAGCTGCTCGAGCGCGGCTACGAGGCCGATGGCCTGCACGGCGACTTAACGCAAATTGCGCGCGAAAAAATTCTGTGGCGCTTCCGCAATAAGCAAATCAACATACTGGTGGCCACCGATGTGGCAGCGCGCGGCATTGACATCAACGACATGACGCACGTAATTAACTACTCCATGCCGCAGGATTTTGACTCGTACGTGCACCGCATTGGCCGCACTGGTCGCGCAGGAAAAGAGGGCACCGCCATTACCTTTATTTCGAGCAACGAGTATCGCCAGCTGATGCAAATGCAGAAGGTAATTAAAACGCAAATTCGCAAGGAAACGCTGCCCAAAGCCTCCGATGTTATTGCCGTAAAGCGCAACCGCATTAAGGACGATTTGGCCGAAATCATTGAGCTCGGCACCTTCAACGATTACCTACCGCTGGCGCAGGAAATTATTGAGGAGTACGGCGATGAAACCGCACTGGCAGCCATCATTCGTCTGGCGTTTAAAAACGAGCTGGACATAAAAAACTACTCCGAAATTCGCACCTTCTCGGTGGACAAGCGCGGCACCGCACGCCTCTTTATTTCGCTCGGCAAATTTGACGACATGTCGCCACGCGATTTGGTCGATTTTCTCAAAAAGCACACCAAGCTTACCGATAGCAAAATTGACGATGTGAAGGTAATGGACTCCTTCTCGTTTGCCACCGTGCCCTTTGAAGATGCCGAAGATGCGCTGCGCATGCTCAACGCGCTGCGCGGAAAGAACGAAAAACCTTTGGCCGAAATTTCGAAAAAGGAACGCAGCGGCGGCGATGGAGAAAGCGGCGGTCGAGGCGACTTTGCCCCACAGCGCGGTCGCGGCGGCTTCCGTGGCGACAGAGGCGGTGACCGTGGCGAACGCCGTGGTGGCGGCGACCGTAAAGGTGGCGGAAGAGGCTACCGCAGATAGTTTTCAATTAAAAATTGAGAATTAAAAATTAAAAGAAAAACGGACAATGTGGTAAAACACATTGTCCGTTTTCGTTTACACGTGATTCTCTTTTAATTTTTAATTCCTAATTTTTAACTGAGTTAGAATTTCACCAAGCACGCTCCCGCCGAGTATCCACCGCCAAAAACGGAGAGGCAAACCAAGTCATCTTTTTTAAACCGTTGGTAGTTTTGCGCCAAAATAAGCATGGAGCTTACCGAGCCCGTGTTGCCCAGCTCCTGAATGTTGTTCAGCGCCTTTTCCTCGGGCACGCCCAGCTCTCGCACCACGTGGCTTACTATGCGCGCGTTGGCCTGGTGGCCTATGAAGTACGACAAATCGCTGAGCGAGTAGCCGTTTTTTTCTACAATACCGCGCGTATTTTTGGCAATGTAGGTGCAGGCCTGCGTAAACACATCTTTACCGTTGTTCATGGTAATGCCCTCGCGCTTGGGGTTGAGGTACACGCCCTCCCTACCCTTGCCTATGTGCCCCAGGCCTTGCGTTACCACATCGAGCAGCTTAGGCTCGCTGCTCTGCATTTTTTCCTTTGAAAAAAAGAAGGCCGTAGCCGCGTCGCCCCACAGATGCCCGGCCTTAGGGTCGTGCTCGTTGAAGTAGGAGGTGTTGCGGTCGGCCGAAAGCAGCAGCGCCTTCGAGGCTTTTCCGCCATCGAAAAAGAGCTGAATAATTTCGAGCGCGTTGATGGCCGAGGAGCAGGCCGACGAAACGTAAAACGCCTTGGCCTTTTCCATGCCAAACTCGCGCTGCACAATGTGCGCCGTGGTGGCCACCGTGTCCGAGGGCGAGTACGAGGCAAAAATAATAAGGTCAACCTCGGCAGCCTCGTAGGGCAGCTGCGGCAGCGCCCTTTTTACCGATTCAATACACATGTAATCAATGGTTTCCTCCTCACTTGCCCAGGCTCGCGTTTTGATGCCTGTGCGCTGAAAAATCCATTCGTCAGCCAGTCCGCTGACCTCTAAAAAGTAGGAGTTGGGCGTTCTGCGGCTCGGAATGTAGTGCCCTACTGCGTTTATGAACATACTTTACTGCTAAAAAAAATGCTACCAAACCTTTATGACAGTCAAAAATGGTAGCACCACTACTTATGTTAAAAAAATTAATTCGAGTACTTTTTAGGTGTACATACGTGGGTTGTCATGCTGAGCCTGTCGAAGCATTGGGCGTTGGATTTTTCCCTGAATGCCCTCGCCGCATCTCCCGCCGAGGCGGGACTCAGGGTGACAGCCCACCTGCCACCGTCATTCCTAAAAATTTTAGCGGCAAAGTTACAAAATTAATTTATATTAATGACAAAATACGCTACCGCCTCCTTCCTAATCCTCAATTTGTTAAACTGCTATAGTTGGCCATGCTTGCACTTGTCAACTTTCAAGCTATTTTTTGAATAATACACTTTTTAGCCTGCCAAAAAACCACCGTCATTGCGAGCGAGTTTAGCAAAGCAATCTCATTCTTGAACTTGAGATTGCTTCGTCATGCCTCCTCTCAATGACGATAAGAGGGTACTCTTTCAATTTTTAATTCTTAATTAAAAACTTAAAACAGGCGGGTGTAGCCTAGCATGAGGTTGAG
>JAITVR010000186.1 GCA_031285695.1 Prevotellaceae bacterium | reverse complement strand
CTTTCCCCACTTCGGGAAGGCTTCTTTGTAGGTGTAAAAATGAAAAAGCCGAGGGCGGAAACCTCGGCTTAAGCGTTTTTTTTGGTAAAAAATACTTTTTTACTGCAAAAGGGCTACCACCAGCGTGCTGCCGGCGGCCTTTACCTGCTGCGCCTCGTACGAAATGAGCGATACGCTGAGCGTGCTGCCGGCGGCCTGCGAGAGGGTAAAGTTTCCGTCGAAGTCGGTGTACACGGCCTGGCTGCCTGCGGTAATGCACGCGCCGGCTAAGGGCTCGCCGGTAAGCTTGTCGATTACCTGACCTTGAACAAGGCTGTTTTTGTCGTGCTGCTGCATGCCAAAGGCAAGGAGCGACAGGGTGGCGCAAAGCGCGGCAGCGAGAATGAGCGATTTTTTCATGGCAAATGGGTGGTTTTAGTTTTATTCGTTTTTTTTGACGCTACAAAAGTACGCCCTGTTTGTTACCTCTTGATTGAGGAATGGTTATGTTTTTGCTACAAAAATGTTACGATGGCGTTACCCCCCAACCCCCTAAAGGGGGCTATAGCCGACTGCGTGTGCAAACCGCCGCGCGCTGTCAGGCTGAGCCTGTCGAAGCATGGGGCGTGGGCTTTCCCCCGAGTGCCACCGCCACACCCTTCGACAGGCTCAGGGTGACAGCCCACACCGCACCGTCATTGCGAGCGGGTTTAGCGAAGCAATCTCACGCCAATAGTGTGAGATTGGCTTCGTCGCTCGTGCCTCGCTCCTCGCAATGACGGTGCAGGTTTTCTACCTTACTCCTTTTACCTTGTCCCCTTTTTAGTATTTTCGCTCTTCGGTGAGCTTTCCTTTTTCGTCCCACATGCGCCAGGTGCCGGTGCGCTTTCCGTTGAGGTAGCTCATTTCGTAGCGCTGCTTGCCGGCTTTGTCCCAAATGCGCCAGGTGCCGTTTTTTTCGCCGTTGCTGTACTCGGCTTCGGATATGAGCACGCCCGAGGCATCGTAGGTGCGCCACAGGCCGTGCAGCTTTCCTTTTTTGTACGAGCGCACCTCCTTGGGCTTGCGGTCTTCGAAGTAAACCACGTAGGCGCCCTCGGGCAGGCCGTTGCCTATTTGTATTTCGAGCTTGAGGGTGCCGTTGGGGTAGTACTCGCGGTAGTCGCCGGTGTAGGGAGTGGTTTGCTTTTTGTCGCGGTAGTACATGCTGCCGCTTTGGTATATGGGCGTGCTTTCTTGCTGCTGCGCGTAGGCGCCAAGGGCTACCAGCAGCAGGGAGGCGAGGCAAAGTTTGAGCTTGTTTTTCATAGGTGGAAAAGATTGTAAAGTTAGTAAAAGAGAAGATTAAGAAGTTTAGGGAGTTTAAGAAGGCTCTTTAATTCCTAATCTTCCAAAACTTCATAGACTTCTTCTTTAATTTTAAACAAAAAGGTATCTCGATTTTCAGGTCGAAATACCTTTTCGCTAAACAGTAATTTCTGCTTATGTTAGAAGGTGTAGCCTGTCCAGCCGAAGCTATTGGTAGCGCAGCCGGCGCTGCCTGCTTCAACTTTTACGTTGGGGAAGTCGGCGGCATTTTTGACCTCGGTAGCGGGCCCGTTTGCCAAGCTATTGGTAATGCTAATGGCTGAGGCGGTGCTGCCGTTTCCGGCACCGTCCGTCATGTCCACAATAAAGCCTTTGGCCTTAACGGGGCCGCTGCCTTTTACCAGCGCGTTGGTAATGGTGGCCTTTGCGCCGCGACGAATTTTCAGCACGTTGTTCATGGAGTCGGCGCTGTTGTTTTCAATGGTCATGTTGGTAATGGTAAAGTTGGACATGTTGGCGGCATCGGCAAATTTTCCGTCCATGTTTCCGTCGGCTTCTACGCCGCTGGGGTCGCTCTCGCTGCTCTTAAAGCCGCTGCGCCAAATGCCGTAGGCGTTTTCGAGCTTGCCGTTCCAGCCGTCGGTCATGTCAAACATATCGTCGTCAGAGTTTACCACCAGCAGGTTGGTTACGTTTACGCTTCCGCCAAAAAACTCAATGCCGTCATCGCCGCCATCGGCTACGTAAATGTTTTCCACCACGGTGCCGCTGCCCACAGCGTTTAGCGTAAGGCCGTTGTGCTCTACATTATTGCCGTTTTTGGCGCCGGTGTACAGCAGCTTTAGGTAGGTAATTTTACCCGAGTTGTCGTTGGCCACGCTGCCGCCGTAGGGGTAGTTGGCGTTGATTTCGGTGGAGCGCGTAATGCCATCGGCCAGCGGTGCGCGACCGTTGATGATAAGGCCGCCCCAGTCTTCGGCTCCGGGCTCGTTGGCGCTCGAGGTCATGGTAACGGGGCTTGCGCTGGTTCCTTCAACAAAAATTTTGCCGCCCTGCAGCACCAAAATGTAGTTGCTAAAGCCGCCGCTTGCCTTAATGGTTCTTCCGGCAGGAATGGTTAGCTCGCCGCCCTCTTCAACAATTACCGGGCCTGCCAGCTCCACATCGGCCGCAAGCGTGTACTTGGATTTGAGCCTGCCCATCATTTCACCGTTTTCTACGGTAAAAGTTTCGGTAATGTTGTTGTTGTCATCGTTGTCATCTTTGTCGCAAGATGTCAACACCATTGCGGGCGCTACAAGGGCCGCCACGGCGAATTTCAAAAACAGTTTTTTCATTTTTAAGTAAAAATTTAATTGGTTTAAAAACTAAAAGATTAAAAAATTAGGTTCATTTTTTATGGTAACTTCGGGAGATTTTTTTCAAAAATTCTCGAAGGGAATATTTAAAATTCGTACCCCACGCCAATGCTAATATCTTGTCCTTTTTTGTACTCGTTCAGCGTTACTTTTTCGCCCGCCGATGTTTTGCGCGTTAGGCAAAAGGATTGATTCAGCAGGTTTCCGGCCTTGGCCTTTACGGTAAAATGCTTGCTGAGCTTGTACGATGCCGAGAAGTTGAGCGTGGCCACGCCTTCCTCCATAATATCCCTGTAGCCCATGGCGCCAAGGGTGTGAACGCGCTCGCTGAAGTAGCTCAGCACGAGCGATGCCGTTAGGTTTTTATCTTTTTTTGCGTAGCTGTACGAAAGGTCTAAGTTGGCAAGCAGCGGCGAGGCGCCTTCGAGCTGCGTGCTTCGCGGCGTGGTGCCCGAAATATCAAGCGTTAAGTCGGTGTAAATGTACGAGGCGTTTAGCCCTGCCGAAATTCGCCTGCTTTGCTCCTGCTCGGTGTTGAATTTGTCAAAAATATTTTTGCGAACTTCCACCTCCACGCCGCCCACCGTGGCGTAGCGGCTAATGTTGTTGTAGGTAAGCATTCCCGCCGAGTTCCCTTCATCAACCCGCCCAATGGGGTTGAGAATATGCTTGTAAAAACCGGTAACGGAAAGCAGCTCGCTTGCGCTGGGGTAGTAGTCCCACTTCAAGTCCAAGTTGTAGTTTTCCGAAGGTTTGAGCTTGGGGTTACCCTGGCTGGTGAAGGAAATGCTCACGTACTGGTAGGGCGAAATTTCTTTGGCCTGCGGCAGCGTGTAGGTTTTGCTTGCGCCCAGCCGAAGGCTGCTTTTTTCCGTAGCGTCGTACTTTAGGTTGAGGCTTGGCAGCAAAAAGTTGCGCACATCGCTTTGCTCGCCCGGAAATCCCTGTATTTTGTAGCTCACCGTCATATCCACCGCGTCCATTCGCAGCCCCACGTTTCCGCTCAAATTTTTCAGCAGCCGGTACGATGCCTCGGCATATACGGAGTGAATAGCTTTGGTTACCTCATACGAATCGGGCGTTCCGGTTCTCATCGTAAATTTTTTACCCGTAATTTCTCCCATTGTGCCTACCAAATTTGCTGCGTTGTACCAGTCGTCCATTTTCAGCTCATCAAGGTTAAACGCCTCTCTCGATAGCTGAAATCGGTAGCGAATTCCCTCAAAGCTATTGTTGGTAAAGCGGCCGCTGTAGCCAATTTTCAAGGCAGAATTTTCGCTGTCAAATTTGTCCTTAAGCTTTAGCAATAGCGCGGCTTTTACGTTAAAATCATTATCGGTAAGCTCCGAGTAAAATCGACTTTGATTATCGCCCGAGGTAAAAATGTAGCTGCTCGGCGACACTTGCGAAAAGCTATTTTCGCGCCTATCCGGCTCATTTCCGCTCACCGTATTGTACGAAATTCCTGCATCAAGCTTCAGCCTTTCCGTCAGCTCCCATTTTGAACATAATTGATTAATTATTAATGTATTATCATTGGTTTGTTGACGGCGCAAAACGCCCATGTAGCTCGGCTGCTCGTAGCTGTACACATCGCGCCCCTCGTACTCGCCCACGTACTGATTGTTGGCGTGAATGAGCATAAAGTTGTACTGCAGGTTGTGCTTTTTATTTATGCCAAAAGTTGCATTGGCAAGCGCCAGCTGGTTGGTATTTTGCGAATATTTTTCCCCCGTTTGGTCTTTAATCACCGTGCCGTTGCTAATGGTGTTGCGCACCGTTTCTTCGGTAAAAGAAAAATCCGTGCTGTGCGAAGCCGCCACAAAAAACGAAAGCGGATTTTCACTCCTGCCCAGCTTGTACAATTTTCCGCCCGAAACGCCGTAGCTGTGGCTTAGCGGCAGCAGCGCCGTTGAGGGGTCTAAGCTATTTTGAAACGAAAACTGATTATTTGCCGGCTGCTTTTTGTTGGCCGCGCCAAAGTAGCCTGAGCCATCTTGCCTCAAAAAGTCAACGCCCACCGCCGAAGTATTTACGCCTGCCGAAACCTCAGCGCCCAGCGCGTAGTCGCCCACCAAACTTTTCGAGGTAATGTCGATTACCGCGCCGCCCACATCGGAGTAGTCGCTACCGTTGAACACCTTGCTTACGCCAATATTTTGAATAACATCGGTTCCAAAAAAATCCAGCGCAATATTTTTGTACTCCGGGTCTTCCGATGGAATAGGAAAACCGTTGAGCAGCGTAGCGTTGTAGCGGTCGCCCAGGCCGCGCACAAAAACGTTTTTCACGCCTTCCTGCTTCGAAATTCCCGAAACCTGCGCCACCGCCGCCTGCGCATTGCCAATGCCCTTGCGCGACAGCTCGCGCGCGCCCACCACCTGCGTAGCCCTCAGCGATTGGCGCTGCTCAAGCAGCAGCGTATTTTCGCTTTCGCGGTTGGCGCGCGCCACCACTTTTACAGCATCGAGCACCACATCGTCGGAGCTAAGCAAAAAGTCCAGCTCAGCCGCCTTGCCGCTTTCTACGGCAACGTTTTTTTCAATCGATTTGTAGGAAATGTACGTGGCTACCACGGTGTGCGTGCCTTCGGGAACGTTGGCAATGGTGTAGCTGCCGTCAAAGTCCGCAATGCCTCCCTTGGTGGGATTTTCTTTAAGAAATACGGAAGCTCCGATAAGAGTTTCGCCGGTTTTTTCGTCAAGCGCTTTTCCTTTTATGGTTCCGCTTTGCGCAAAAGTGGCTGCTGCCGTAAAAAGTAGCAGAAGGGTGGTGTAAAACTTCGTCAAGGTTGTTTCTGTGTAATAATTTCGAGTGCAAAGAAACAACCGAGATGTTACGAAGTGGTTACGCAACGGTGAGCTTTTGGTGAAATTTTTTTTGAGATGAAAAGACAAAGGACTGAAGGAGCAAAGACAAATTCCGTCTTTGTTCTTTCAGTCCTTACATCTTTTGTCTTTTCCTTTCGTCTTTTATCCTAAAAAAATTACAGCAGCTTACCTTTTATTAGGTACTCTGCAATTTGCACTGCGTTTAGCGCCGCGCCCTTGCGAATTTGGTCGCCCACCAGCCACATGGCTATGCCGTTGGGGTTAGTCAAATCTTTGCGAATGCGGCCGGCATACACATCGTCATCGTTGGCTACAAACAGCGGCATGGGGTACTTGCTTTCCGCCGGCTCGTCCACCACGGTAACGCCCTGCGCCTTGCTCAGCGCAGCGCGCACATCGCTTACCGCAAGCGGTTTTTCGGTTTCAATCCACAGTGCTTCGCTGTGCGCACGGGTAACGGGCACGCGCACGCAGGTGGCGCTCACGCTCACATCGCTGTGCAAAATTTTGCGCGTTTCGTTGTGCATTTTCAGCTCCTCCTTCGTGTAGTCGTCATCGCCAAACACATCAATTTGCGGAATGAGGTTAAAGGCCAGCTGGTACTTGAATTTTTCAATGGTAGGCTTATCGCCTGCCAGCACCTGCTGCAGCTGCGTTTCGAGCTCGGCCATGGCCGCTGCACCTGCGCCGCTGGCGCTTTGGTAGGTGGCCACGTGCACTTTTTTAATGTGCGAAAGCTCTTCAATTGCCTTCAGCGCCACCACCATAATAATGGTAGTGCAGTTGGGGTTGGCAATAATATTGCGCGGACGATTTTTGCAGTCCTCTGCGTTCACTTCGGGCACTACCAGCGGCACATCTTTGTCCATGCGGAAAGCGCTTGAGTTGTCAATCATCACTGCGCCGTGCTTGGTAATGGTTTCGGCAAAATCTTTCGAAATGCCGCCGCCCGCCGAAGTCAGCGCAATGTCAACGCCCTTAAAATCGTCGTTGTGCTCAAGTTGTTTAACTACTATAGTTTTTCCGCGAAATTCGTACGTGCTGCCTGCGCTGCGGCCCGAGCCAAACAGCACCAGCTCGTCGAGCGGAAAGTTGCGCTGCTCAAGCAGCTTCAAAAACTCCTGTCCCACGGCGCCACTTGCGCCTACAATTGCTACTTTCATGGTATATGCTTTATAATTTTTGCGCAAAAGTAGTACAAATATGCAGTTTTTGCACACCTGCGGCAGGTTTTTTTAAAAAAATGTGTAAAAAGAATAGCTGGCGCTTGGGGGCCTCAAGTGTTAAATTTATGACAAGAAAAAAATTCATATATAAAAGTTTTGTTGTTGAAAATCATATTTTTGCACTTTTAACAGTTGAAATTTTGTCATTTTTTCTTGGAGAAAAAGAAAAAAACTCTTAACATTGCAAACTGAATATCGAAAAATTCTTTAAAAATCGAATGAAAAAAGTTTTATCATTAGTTTTGGTTGTTAGCTGCGCTGTCGCAGCCATGGCTCAGTATCCCTCTGTTCCCGACAGCATCGTAGCGCTCCGCAGGCAGTGGCACGCTGCCTTTATGCAGGCATCTGATTCGGCTTGGAAAAAAGCCTTGCCCATTATTCAAAAAGAAGCAAAAGAAGGTAAACCTTACGTGCCCTGGGCATCGCGTCCAAGCGATTTGCCGCAGGCCGATATTCCCGCATTTCCGGGTGCCGAAGGCGGCGGAATGTACACCTTTGGCGGTCGCGGTGGCCAGGTGCTTACCGTTACCAACCTCAACAACGATGGCGAAGGCTCGCTGCGTTGGGCTTGTGAGCAGGGTGGTGCACGCATCATCGTGTTCAACGTGTCCGGCGTTATCAACCTTACCTCGCCCATTGTGCTGCGCGCGCCCTACGTTACCCTTGCAGGGCAAACCGCTCCGGGCGATGGCATCTGCGTTTCGGGCGAAACTTTTTGGGTAAATACGCACGACGTAATTATTCGTCACGTGCGCTTTCGCCGCGGAAAAACCGATGTCGGCAGCCGTGACGACGCTATAGGTGGCAACCCCGTAGGCAACATTATTATCGACCACGTATCCACTAGCTGGGGTTTGGACGAAAATATGTCTCTCTACCGCCACATGTATGACCCGGGCGATGGCAGCAAGGAGCAAAAGTTGGGAACGGTAAATATTACCATTCAAAACAGCATCTTTTTCCAAACGCTCGATACCTACAACCACTCGTTTGGCAGCACCTTGGGCGGCGAAAATGCCACCTTTATGCGCAATATTTGGGCAAACAATGCAGGTCGCAACCCTTCTATTGGTTGGAACGGGCAGTTTAACTTTGTAAACAACATTGTATATAACTGGGTGCACCGCTCAGCCGATGGCGGCGACTACACCTGCCTCTACAACTTCATCAACAACTACTACAAGCCCGGACCGCTTACGCCAAAAGATGCTCCTATAGGACATCGTATTGTAAAGCCCGAATCGGGTCGCAGCAAGTTGGGTTACTACGTGTTTGGTCGCGTGTACGCCAACGGCAATATTATGGAAGGCAACGATGCCGTAACCAAGGATAACTGGGCCGGCGGCGTGCAGGTACAAAACCAAAAGGATACCGAAGGCTACACCGAAAACATGCGCTGGGACAAGCCTTTCCCCATTACCAACACATTCCCCATTATGGAGGCCAAAGATGCCTACGAGTTTGTGCTGAACAACGCAGGCGCTAACATTCCGCGCGATATTGTTGACCAGCGCTGCATGGAGCAGGTGCGCACAGGCAAGGTGCACTACGACCCCGCTGCCGATACCATTGATTTTTACCAGTTCAAGTATCGCCGCTTGCCCAAGGATTCGTACAAGCAAGGCGTTATTACCGACATTAGGCAGGTAGGCGGAATGCCCACCTACAAAGGCACGCCCCGCGTGGACACCGATAAAGACGGCATGCCCGACGAGTGGGAAAAGCAGGTTGGCCTAAACCCCAACGATGCTGCCGATGCCACCAAGGACATGAACGGCGATGGCTACACCAACATCGAAAAGTACATTAACGGCATTGACCCTGCCCAAAAAATTGACTGGCGCAACCCCAAAAACAACGTGGATGTGCTCGCCAAAAAAGGAAAGTTGATGTAGGTAGGGATACAACATAAGAAACAATGAGCATTACTCCACTCAGTTATGGATTTCTTACAGTAGGTGCAATGGCTCTTGTTGTGTTCGGTATATTTCTTTTGGACCAGCGC
>JAITVR010000168.1 GCA_031285695.1 Prevotellaceae bacterium | reverse complement strand
GCTATTGAAAAGGCCGTAAAAACCGTTGACCAGTGCGTGAGCGAGGTGGTAAAAGCCGCGCAGAGCAACGGCTACACCGTGCTCATTACCGCCGACCACGGCAACGCCGACCACGCGCTAAACGCCGACGGCTCGCCCAACACCGCGCACTCGCTCAACCCCGTGCCCTTTATTGTGGTGGATAAGGACGTGAAGAGCGTGCAGAGCGGCGTGCTGGCCGACATTGCCCCCACCGTGCTAACGCTTATGGGCATTGCCATTCCAAAAGATATGACGGGAAAAGTGCTGGTGTAGTACAGTGGAGAATTGAGAGTGGAGAGTTGAAAGTAGGCAATTGGCAGCCTGTGGGCAGCTATGCTAAGCCTGTCAAAAAGCACGTCATTGCGAGGAGGAACGACGAAGCAACCGGAGCGAAGCGGAGTTCGGCGAAGCCAATCTCAAGCCCGATTGTGAGATTGCTTCGCTAAACCCGCTCGCAATGACGGCAGGCGGACTTCGACAGGCTCAGCATGACAGCCCACGAGTGGGTTGGAGATTTTGCCGTAAGGCAATGGAAGCGGCATGGACTTTGTAGGCGGGGCACCCGCAGGGCACAGGCGGCGTAAAACAAAATGCTGTTTGAGCGCAGCGAGTTCATTTTGTTTAGCCGACAAGCCCGTAGCGGGTCGCCGGGAAGTCAAGCCACGAGGGTTTTTTGTTACTTTTTTTGACGGACAAAAAAAGTAAAAGAAGAGACGCAGAGGTGCTAACGTGAGATGCTTCGACTCCGCTGCGCTGCGCTCAGCATGACAAATGCGTAGCTGCTCACAAACCCACTGCGGTTACAGCCCCCTTTAGAGCCTGTCCTGAGCCCGTCGAAGGAGGGTTGGGGGTGAAAGGAGGTTGCGGGTCGAGCCCGCAATGACGTGGTTTTTTAATAGCTAAACGAAAGCAGCAGCTCTATAGGTAATTTTTCCGGCCGCACGCTGCCTTTTGACAGGGTAAAGCTGTGCCGCCAGCCGGCGCTAAAAAGCACGGGGAAGCGAAAGGCATGAAAATCGAACACCGCCTCGTAGCCCGCGCTGCCAAAGGTGGCTATCGGCAATTTTTTGCCCGAAAAGTTGGAAACATCATACGCCCGCAGGTAGTCAGCAAAAACGTTGAAGCGAATGCGCTTGATGTAGGCCAAAAAGCCAAGGCTCAAGTCGGGGTAGCAAAGCGGCAGCGCGTAGCTGGTCGAAAGGCTGAGCAGGTAAGGCGCGGCAATGCCGCCGAGCACAAAGCCGCGCGGCTTGGCTAAGCGCGTAGCGTACAGCAGCGGCAACTGCTGCTCCTCGTAGCCGGCGTACAGCCTCAGGCTGTGGTTGGGCAGCAGGCCCGGCGCAAAAACTTGTCCACTAACGCTTGTTTTTTGATTCCATTTGTTGAAGGTGCTTTGCACATTTGCGCTTAGCGACAAGCCCCAGCGCGGGTTAATATCGCGCTGCACCATGCGTGTACTTACCTGCGCCGAAAAGCCAAGGTTAGCGCTGCACACGCGTATTTCGTGCGGCTTGCCCTCCACTTCTCGCAGCTGCCAATCGTTGCTGAATTGCAGCTGAAAGTAGGGCGTAAAAGTTTTTTGAATATTTCCTCGGCTAAAATTCAGCGGAAGGTAGGTGCTTAAGTTCAGCTCGCCGTACAAGTCGCTGCGCGTGCTGCCAATGAGCGTTTCCCTATCGGTTTGTGCGCGGCGCGTGCCGTAGTTTGCGCTCAGCTCCACCACCGGAAACCAACCGCGGTAAGCAATTGACGCGTTAACCGAGCTAAAGCCGTGCTGATATTTGTAGCCCAAGGAGCTGACCATGGAGCTGAGATTATTTTGCGAAAGCAGCGTTGCGCCCACCGCCAGCGAGGAAAAATCGCCGGCCATAAGCTCGCTTGACGAAAATGAAAATGGCGTCCAGCTGTGCAGGCGGAGCAGGTGCGCAAACTTTCGGTATCGCCTTGCCGCAAGCGGTGCAGTGTCTAACGTTGCGGTGTCGAGCACAAAATTTTCTTGCCGTGCAATAGCTTCGGCCAGCGGAAATGTGTACGGAGTATCAAAGCTTGTTTTTTGCCACAGCAGGCTGTCCACACTTAGCGCAACGGGTTTTGCGCCGCGCAGGCTGTAGTCCGCATACAGCAGCTGCTGCCCCTTGCTGCTTAGCCTTGCGCTGCCTGCGCCGTAGGCCGAGGCGGTGAGCTTATGCACCGTTTTACTCCGCACATCAAGGGCGTAAATGTTGTCAATGCCGCTGTAGTCGCTGCTGAAAAATATTTTTTCGCCTTGCGCAAAAAGTCCGGAAATGTTGGCGTGCGTGTAGGGCAGCAGCGTTTCCATTTTTTTTGTACCAACATTTACAAGGTCAATGCTCATGCCCTGCGCGGCGATGTGCAGCACCGCCAAATGCTCGTTATCCAGCCACGCTAAGCTGTGTACGCTTTCGCCAAGCTCAAGGCGCGCAACTTCGCGCAGCTTTTGAAAATTACTATCGAGCAAAATGATTGCTTGCTCACCCGACATCAGCTTTTCGCACACCGCCACCTGCATGTTTTCGCTTACGGCAGGCGAAAAGTACGAGGTGCGGTGCGTCAGTCGCTGCTTTCTGCCGCGCTTGGCATTGTAACGCCACAGCTCCGAGTAATTTCGTTGCTCCCAGCGCAGGTCGGGGCTGTACTCCGTCCAATACACATTGCTGCCGCCGCGCTGTAAGCTGCTGCTTAGGCTGCCAAGCATGGCGACTTTTTTCTCACTTCCGTCAGGTAAAATACGCACCAGCATGGAGGTACGCGTAAGCGTTTGTCGCTCGGCCATCACTTCGCCGTTGGGCAGAGCGGCCAGCGTTTCGTAGCTTACAAATTGCTTGCGGCGCGAGTTTTTTTCTTTTACCAGAGGTGTAGCCTTATCTATTTTTTGCGGTTGCTGCGCCTGCCACAGCGAATCCACAAAAGCCTTTGCCTCCTCGTGCAATGCCTTGGGGTTTTTGCCCGTGTATTTTTTAGTAGCTATGCTTTGCGGAAAAAGCAGGAAGGGATAGCTGCCCGTGTAGCGAAAAATCTTAGCCCACAAGTCGGCGCCATACCGGTGCCTGCCGTAGGCCACCAGGTGGTAGCCGTACTCGTAGTGGTTGGGGATATAATCCTTGTACGAGCCGAGCAAATACTTATCGTAGCTGTACTTTTTTGGGCTGCTAAGCGCAATGGTGCGCAGGCCCATGCTGAACGAGGCCATGCGCCCGCGACCGGTGCGGGACATGGCGGTTTCGGTGGCTACAGCATCGCCCTCAAACAGCCAGGGCTTAATGAGCGCCGAGGGCAGCGCCACCGCCTGCTCGCCCAGCAGGTAGTACAGCGCGCGGGTAAAACCGCGGTTCATCATATCGGTTTGCACCACGTGCCTAAGCTCGTGCAGCGCCAGCTGCTCCAGCCATGGCTGAGCGTAGCCGGTGCTTGGTGCGGTGGCAATAACCTCCATGCGGCTGGGGGTCCACACCACCATGCCGTTGCTGCGCAGGTTGTAGGGGTGCAAAATAACCGGAATGCGCCGCGGCTGATAATTCAGGCTTGCCGAAACCGGCGCATACACCTTACTTAGCAACCGCGTAAAGTGCGTGCCCTGCGCCAGAATGCTATCGGGGAAAATGACATCGAAGTGCGCGCTGCCGATATGGCTCCAGCGGGTACGGGCAGGCTCGGTGCCGTTGCTGACGTACTGCGCAAAAACAGTGAGCAGTGAGCAGTGAACAGCGAACAGTACGCACAGGAGCCGGCGCGCAAAGCGGGCTGTTACCCTGAGCCTGTCGAAGGGTGCGGCGGGGGGGGAGCCCGCCCCACATGCTTCGACAGGCTCAGCATGACAAACGCGCGGTGCCGTCATTGCGAGCGGATTTAGCGAAGCAATCTCCAACCAATGGCTTGAGATTGCCACGTTGCTCGTGCCTCGCTCCTCGCAATGACGTGATTTTTCGATAGGCTGTGCATGACAGCGCACGAGCTGCCAATTGCCTACTGCATATTGCCTATTCTCCATTTTCAACTCTCCACTCTCCATTTTTAGCTACTTATGGTGGTAGGGTTCGCCCTTGATGATGGTGAAGGCGCGGTAAAGCTGCTCGGCAAAGAACAGCCGCACCATTTGGTGCGAAAAGGTCATGCGCGAGAGCGAAATGCGCCCTGCGGCGCGCGCATACACCTCGGCCGAAAAGCCGTAGGGGCCGCCCACCACAAAGGTCAAATTTTTGGCGCTGCCCTGCAATTTTTTTTCTAAAAACACCGAAAACTCTTCGGACGAAAGCTCCTTTCCCTGCTCATCGAGCAGCCACAGCTCGCCCTCGCCGGCGGCTTGCAGCAGCTGCTTTCCCTCGCTATCTTTTTGCTGTTCTTCACTTAGACTTTTTGCATTTTTGAGCTCGGGAATGGTGCGCAGCTCCACCGCGGCGTAGTGCTTTAGGCGGTCAACGTAAATGTCAATGGCGGCAGGCAGGTAGCCCTTGTCGGTTTTTCCTACAAAGAGAAGAAGAATTTTCACAGCAAAATTTTCGGCAAAAGTAGTGAATAATTAGGGATTCCCCCTACTCCTCCTCCTCCTTGCCTCCGCCGGCGGTGCGCAGGCCAAGCGTTTGCTGTAGCTGCAGCTGTAGGGCGTTAATGCTGTCTATGGCTCGGCCCAGCTCGTCCTCCACAGCGGGGTTGTGCCCTATGAGCTCGTTAGCTTGGTATAGCGAGTTTATGGCCTTTACCACCGTGGCAAAGGCCTCATCAACCTTTAGCCGCAGCTCCTTCATGGTATCTACCTCGGCGCGGGTTAGCTTTTCGTTCGAGCGGTTGTTGTATAGCGTCATAAATTCCTCGTTGGCCGCCCTCAGCAGCTGCACCACATCGGTAAGCCCGAGCAGGCTAAGCGGCTGGGCGCACTCCGGCTTTTGCAAGTCCGACACAAGGCTGCTGAGCTGCGCCGTGTTTTCGGCATGGGGGCGCTTGGCGGCGCCGCGGTAGGGCTTCATTAAAAATGCCAGCTGCTCCGCCGCCGATTTACGCTCGGGCGTGGGCGAAAACAGGTTGCTTTCCGCCGTTTGCTTCAGAAAAAAGAAGAGCTCGTCGCGCTTTTTATCGGCTTGGCGAATAGCTTCTGTATCCACAAAGGATTTGTTGCGCAAAAACACTCCCTTTTCCATTTCAAACAGCAGGGCGTAGGCTTCGCGCAGCTCCACAAATCCGTGCCTTGTAGCCAAGTCAAAGCTGGCTACCCGCAGCGCATCGTCGTGAAACTGGTAGTGCTCGGCATTGCGAGCAACGTAGAGGTTTCTTTTTACAATTTCTTTCATAGTAAAAAATTTTTTAAGGGGGTTACACTATAAAATATTGCTTTCCGCAGCAGCGGAAGACACTTTTTCATTGATTTTGCACTTTCCGCAGCAGCGGAAACTATTTTTCCAGCGATTTTGCACTTTCCGCAGCAGCGGAAACCATTTTTCCAGCGATTTTGCGCTTTCCGCAGCAGCGGAAACCATTTTTCCATCGATTTTGCACTTTCCGCAGCAGCGGAAGGTATATATTCAATAAAGTACGGCTTGCAAGTGCTTTGGCTTGGCCAAAATATTCGGCGGTAAATGTAGCACAAAATTTGGAAAGAAAAAATCTATAGTTGCTTAACAACAAGGGGAGTGGAAGGGCTAAAAACGCCTGCAAAGCGGGTAAAGGGGTAAAAGGTAAAGGGTGAACGGTAAAATACCCTACACCCTTTACCTTTTTACCTTGCACCCTTTGCCGCTACGCAAAGCGCAGGGTTTTGCTGGGGCTAACTCTTCCGACCAGCAGCGAGGGCAGCACGAGCATGAGCGTAATGGCCAGCAGCGCGCCGGCGTTGAGCAGCAGCACGTGCGGCGCGCTGAGCGCCACGGGCACCTGCGACAGGTAGTAGGTTTCGGGGTTGAGCGAGACTATTCCGAAGTATTTTTGCAGCAGCAAAAAGCCAAGCCCCACCACATTGCCCCACAGCAGGCCCTGCCCCGCAATAAAGGCCGATTGGTAAATAAAAATCTTTTGCAGGCTCACGTTTTGCATGCCCAAAGCTTTGAGTAGGCCTATCATCGTGGAGCGCTCGAGCAGCATGATGAGCAGGCTCGAAATCATGTTGAAGCCTGCCACGGCAAGCATCAGGGCAAGGATTATCCAGGCGTTGAGGTCCTGCAGCGCCAGCCAGTCGAAGATTTGCGGAAAGCGCTGCCTGATGTTTTCGACCAGCAGGCGCGTGCCGTCGGGTTGCAGCTTGTAGCCGGCAATTTCTTCTACCTTTTGGTAGGTTTCGTCCAATTTTTCAAAATCTTTTACAAAAATTTCGAAGCCTGTAACCTGTTGTGGGCTCCATCCGTTGAGCCGCTGCACGTGCTTAAGGTCGCACAGCACGTACAGCTTGTCAAACTCGCTAAACTTGGTGTCGTAAATGGCGGCCACCGTAAAGCGGCGCATGCGCGGCGGTTCCTGCACAAAAAACATGTCGAACCTGTCGCCCTGCTTCAGGCGCAGCAGCTTTGCCAGCGTTTGCGAAATGGCTACGCTGTTGGTGCCGGCGCTATCGCTCACCGCAAAGGGCGCGCCGCTTACCATATTTTCGGCAAAGAAGCTCCAGTCGAATTTGCTGTCGATTCCCTTTAAAACTACGCCCTGCATATCGGTGGGCGTGGTAATAATGCCGGGCTTTAGGGCAAAGGTTTGAAGGTGCTGTAGCTCGCTTAGCTGCTCCAGCTGCGGCGCAAATTTTTGTACGCTGCTTATCGGGTTGGTTTCGTAGGAGGTGTTTCCGTCGTAGTTTACAATTTGAATGTGCGCCAAAAATCCGGTAACCTTTTGCGAAATTTCCTGCTTAAATCCCGTAAGCACCGCCACCGAAACAAGCATTACGGCAAGGCTCAGCGCCACGCTAACCACCGCAATGCGAATAATGGGGCGCAGCAGCCGCTGCTCCTTTTGCCGGCTAAAAATCAGGCGGCGCGCTATAAAAAGTTCGGTGTTCAAAAGCGTAATTTTTGGGCGAAGATAAAACAAAGGGCTGAAATAAAAAAAATAGCTACCTTTGCGCTCACAAAAAAATGCGGGAGTAGCTCAGTTGGTAGAGCATCAGCTTCCCAAGCTGAGGGTCGCGAGTTCGAATCTCGTTTTCCGCTCATAAAAATCGCTTGCAAATGTAGCTATTTGCAGGCGATTTTTGCGTTATTGCCAAATACAAATAAAAAAGGTACTTTTGGGGCTACATTTTTGTGGATATGAAAACTCTTGGAATTGATGTCGGCAGCTCATCGGTAAAAGTTTCGCTCATGGACGTGAAAAGCGGTGAGTGCGTGGCTTCGGCCACCCTGCCCTCGAGCGAAATGCCGATTGAGGCC
>JAITVR010000160.1 GCA_031285695.1 Prevotellaceae bacterium | reverse complement strand
GCACTTTTAGTTGCGCTCACCAGCTTTTACACCATCAACACCGGCGAGCGCGGCGTGGTTCTTAGGTTCGGTCGCCTCACGGGCATTGCCAACGAAGGATTGAACCTGAAAATTCCGTTTTTTGACCACATACAAAAGCTATCTATAAGAGATAACAATTTGTCCATTCGCTCCGAGGTTTCGTCAAGCGATATTCAAACCATTGCCGTGGAAGTTAGCCTCGTTTACTCGCTTGACCCTGCGCAGGTTGACCGCATTTATCAAACCTACGGAACGGAAATTGCAACGGTGCTTATTCGCCCCGTTTTGTCCGAAAAAATTAACGCAATTATTGCGCAATATCCCATTGAAGCCTTTGTGGAAAAGCGCACCGAAATTTCCAACCGCATCAACCTCGCATTTACCGAGCAGGTGGCGGGTAGCGGCATTGTGGTGCGCAATTTGCTCATGGTCAACCACGATTTTAGCGATGAATTTAACAAGGCCATTGAGGACAAAAAAGTGGCCGAGCAGGGCGCGCTTACCGCCGGCTTTACGCTGGAGCGCATGAAGCTCGAAGCCGAAGCGCAAAAAATAAAGCAAATGTCGCTTTCGCCCTTGGTGCTGCAAGAAATGGCCATCAACAAGTGGGACGGAAAACTCCCGTACTACTTTAGCGGCGAGCAGCTTCCATTCCTTACGGTAAAATAAGGACGCACACCATTTTTTTCTGTTGTCATTGCGGGCTTGACCCGCAATCCCACGCAAGGAAGTACCTCTATAACGAGATTGCGGGGCAAGCCCGCAATGACAGCATGCCTTATTTAAGCCGAATTCGTAATTCGGCTTTTTTCTTTTTTAAACTTATTTAGCACAACTATTTATCTAAAAAACTTTGATTTTTCTAAAATATTTAGCTATCTTTAAAAATTCAAAAAATGGGTTTTGTCTTCAAGTTTAAAGATTTGAAGATTAGATTTTTACAGTATTTACCACAGGCAAAATAATGGCAGAAAGCAAGAAAATTAAGAGCGCGCTCATTTCGGTTTACTACAAAGATGGGCTTGATAAAATAGTGCAACAGCTTGATAGTCAAGGAGTTAAAATATATTCTACGGGCGGAACTCTCGATTTTATCGAAGGTTTGGGCGCAAAAGCCACCTCGGTAGAAAGTTTAACCGGCTATCCTTCCATACTTGGCGGTCGCGTAAAAACCTTGCACCCAAAGGTTTTCGGCGGCATTCTTTCGCGCCGTCCCAACGCCGAAGACGGCAAGCAGCTGGCGCAGTACGAAATTCCCGAAATTGACCTTGTAATTGTTGACTTGTACCCTTTTGAGGAAACCGTTGCTTCGGGCGCAGCAGACGAAGATATTATTGAAAAAATCGACATTGGCGGAATTTCGCTCATTCGCGCTGCCGCAAAAAATTTCAACGATGTAGCCATTGTTGCCTCGCGTGAGCAATACGCAGAATTGCTGCAAATGCTCCAAGAAAATAACGGCGGCACTACGCTCGAAAATCGCAAATACTTGGCGGCGCAAGCCTTCAACGTGTCGAGCCACTACGATAGCGCGATATTTTCGTACTTCAACCGCAGCCAAAATATTCCCTCGTTTAAGCAAAGCGTGCACGGCAGCATGAGCCTGCGCTACGGCGAAAATCCGCACCAAAAGGCAGCATTTTACGGCAAGTTCAACGAGATGTTTGAGCAGCTGCACGGCAAGGAAGTTTCGTACAATAACCTGCTGGATATTGACGCGGCTGTTGCGCTCATCAACGAATTTACCGAGCCGACTTTTGCCATACTCAAGCACAACAACGCTTGCGGCGTGGCTTCGCGCCCAACGCTGCTGCAAGCTTGGACGGACGCACTTGCCGGAGACCCCGTATCGGCCTATGGCGGCGTGCTTATTTGCAACCGCGAGCTGGATTTGAAAACCGCCGAAGAAGTAAATAAGCTATTTTGCGAGGTGGTAATTGCGCCTTCGTACAACGCCGAGGGTTTAGAAATTTTGAAGCAAAAGAAAAACAGGATTATTCTTATTGCAAAAACCTTTGAATTATCTGCCATGCAAAGCCGCACGCTGCTCAACGGCGTGGTGCTGCAGGAGCGCGATTTGGCTACCGAAACCGAAAAAAATATGACCTCGGTAACCAACGCAAAACCTACTGCGGAGCAAATTCAAGATTTAATTTTTGCCAATAAAATAGTAAAGCAATCGAAGTCAAATGCGATTGTTTTGGCAAAAAACGGACAGCTAATAGCTAGCGGCGTGGGGCAAACCTCGCGCGTGGACGCGCTGAGGCACGCCATTGAAAAAGCGGCTTCGTTCGGTTTTTCGCTGCAAGGCGCGGTAATGGCTTCGGACGCATTTTTCCCCTTCCCCGACTGCGTAGAAATTGCGCACAAGGCGGGAATTGTGGCGGTTATTCAGCCCGGTGGCTCGGTAAATGACCAAAAAAGTACCGACTACTGCAACGCAAATAATGTAGCAATGGTAACCACAGGAGTAAGGCATTTTAAGCACTAAAAAGGATATGCGATACTCGACCTGCGACACGCGAAAGACTCGCAAATCGCATATCGCGCATCGAAAATTAAAATTCGTAATTTACAAATATAGTATATGGGATTATTTTCATTTTTTACGCAGGAGTTGGCCATCGACTTGGGAACGGCCAACACTGTGATTATCCACAACGACCGCATTGTGGTGGACGAGCCGTCCATTGTGGCGATTGACCAAAACACGGGCAAACTCATTGCCGTGGGCGAGTTGGCGCGACAAATGCACGGTAAAACGCACGAAAACATTAAAACCGTGCGCCCGCTGCGCGATGGTGTGATTGCCGATTTCAACGCTGCCGAGCAAATGATTCGCGGCATGATTCGCAAAATCAACACGGGCGGACGACTGTTCAAACCCTCGTTGCGCATTGTGGTGTGCATACCTTCGGGCAGCACCGAGGTGGAAATTCGCGCCGTGCGAGACTCGGCCGAGCACGCCGGCGGACAAGATGTGTACATGATTTACGAACCGATGGCTGCCGCGCTTGGCATTGGTCTTGATGTGGAAGCGCCCGAAGGTAACATGGTGGTGGACATAGGGGGCGGCACTACCGAAATTGCGGTAATTGCGCTTGGCGGCATTGTGTGCAACAAAAGCGTGCGCATTGCAGGCGATGTGTTTACCTCTGATATTCAGACGTATATGCGTCATCAGCACAATATTAAAATTGGTGAGCGTACCGCTGAGGATATTAAAATCAACGTGGGCAGCGCGCTTACCGAGCTGGAAACGCCGCCTACCGATTTCATTGTGCGTGGTCCGAACTTGATGACGGCGCTGCCGATTGAAGTTCCCATTTCGTACCAGGAAGTGGCTTACAGCTTAGACCGTTCTGTTTCAAAAATAGAAAGCGGAATTCTCGGCGTGCTTGAGCAAACTCCTCCCGAGCTATACGCCGATGTGGTAACCAAGGGCGTCTATCTTACGGGTGGTGGTGCGCTGCTGCGCGGTTTGGATAAGCGTTTGTCGGAAAAAATAAACATTCCGTTCCACGTGGTGGAAGACCCGCTGCACGCTGTGGCGCGCGGTACGGGTATTGCACTCAAAAACTTTAGCAACTTCTCATTCTTGATGAGATAAAAGGATAAAAAGACAAAAAGAACAAAGACAAAAATCTTTATTCTTTTTGTCTTTTGCTCCAAGAATTTTTGCACAATGGGCAACCTGTTAAGACTTTTGCTGCGCTACCACGGGTTTATACTTTTCTTTTTGCTGGAAAGTGTAGCCTTTGTGCTGCTCTCGCACAACTCTTACTACCAGCAAACGCAGCTGTTTGGCGCGGTGCAGGTGGTGCAAAGCGCCTACTACAGCGCGCTTGACGAGGTTACAGCCTACGTTTCGCTTAAGGAAGAAAACGAAGTGCTGTCGCACGAAAATGCGCGGCTGCGCAACATGCTTGACCACTTCCAAAGCGTGGACACCGCACACAGCGTTGTGCGCGTAAATCCGCGCAGCGGAAAGCTATACAGCTACATTCCCGCCAAGGTGGTAAATAGCACCACCAACAAGCAAAATAACTACCTGGTATTAAATGTTGGCGAGTGGCAAAACGTTACGCCTGAGATGGGCGTGGTAACCAACAACGGCGTGGTGGGCGTGGTTATTAGCACTTCGGCGCGCTACGCTACGGTAATGTCGCTGCTCAACCGTGAGTTTAAAATCAGCGCGCGGCTAAAGCGCACCGGCTACCTTGGCACGCTGGAGTGGGACGGCATTAGCTACCGCGAAGCCGTGCTAACGGAGGTGCCGCAGCACGTAAATATTACGGTGGGCGATACGGTGGAAACGAGCGGCTACTCGGCCATGTTTCCCGAAGGAATTCTTATTGGAACGGTGGTTTCTTACGAGACAAAAAAAGGAAATTTTCACGAAGTGCGCGTGCGCTTAGAGGTTGACTTTAAAAAATTGCGCCACGTAAATGCGGTGCAGTTTGTCAACTTTGCCGAGCAGCGTGAGCACGAACGAAAGTACGATATGCGATGAACAGAAACCTACAACATGTGCTAATAGCGGCGCTGCTGGTAGTTGCGCAAGTTTTTTTGTTCAACGACATTCAGCTGCGCGGCCTGCTCGATTCATTTGTGGCGCCCTGCATATACCCCCTGTTTATACTGCTGCTGCCCATTGGCACTACGCAGGTAAAAGTGCAGTTTACCGCTTTTGCGTTGGGCTTTGCGGTCGATTTTTTGTCGGGCACATTGGGTATAAATACAGCTGCCTGCGTGCTGATGGGTTTTTTGCGCCCCGCGGTGCTCAAGCAGCTGTTTAGCCGCGAGGAGCGCGATAAGGGTACGCGCCCCACCATATATTTGCTGGGCTGGACATCATTTTTTTTGTACACATTTGCGCTTACCTTCATCTTTCACTTAGCGTTATGTTTTCTCGAAATTTTCACCTTCGTAGAATTTTACTTTACCGTACTTCGCGCGCTGCTTAGCGCCATGGTAAGTACGCTGCTTATTGTAATGTTGGAGCTGCTGTTTGAGAAAAAAGATAAACGCTACCGGTAGTGAACGAATTTGCCAACAGAAAAATATACATCACGGGCTTTTTTGTGCTCGTGTTTGCCATTATAGTTGGGCGGCTATTTTACATTCAAATTGTAGATAGCTACTACAAGCGCACGGCCGACCAAAATGCCATGCGCTACGAGTATCAGTATCCGGCGCGCGGCTTGATTTTTGACCGCAACGGTACGCTGCTGGTGGGCAACCAAACGGTGTACGACATTGTAGTTATTCCGCGCGAAGTAGCCGCTTTTGACACTACGGCTTTGGCGCGCGTACTGGGCATGACCGAGGCGCAGGTGCACAGCACGCTGAACGCCATTAAGGCTGCCGCCAAAAAAAATGCAGCCTATCAACCTGCACTTTTTTGCCGACAAGTTTCGACAGAAGCCTTTGCCTTGCTGCAAGAAAAATGGTTTAAATTCCCCGGGTTTTATGCGCAAGCGCGCAGCATACGCGCCTATCCGCGCCGACTTGCAGGCAACCTCATCGGCTACATTGGCGAGGCGGACACGGCCTCGATTACCGCCGACCCGTTTTACATACAGGGCAGCTTTATGGGAAAAATCGGCATTGAACGCTCGTATGAAAATGCGCTGCGCGGAAAAAGAGGGTTGACCATTTACATGCGCGACAAGCTGAACCGCGTGCGCGACAGGTACGCCGGTGGCGCTTACGATACCGTGGCTATTCCCGGCGCCAACATTGTTTGCACTATTGATGCCGACCTGCAGGAGTACGGCGAGCAGCTAATGCAAAATAAGGTGGGCAGTATTGTCGCTGTTGAACCCGCTACAGGTGAGATTCTTACGCTCGTTTCTACGCCCAACTTCGACCCCGAATTATTTATTGATGTGCACCGCGCAGGCGAGCGCAATGCACTTGCCTTAGACCCGCTAAAGCCGCTTTTTAACCGCGCGGTGATGGCGCAGTATCCGCCCGGCTCTATTTTTAAGTGCGTAAATGCGTTGGTGGGATTGCAAGAAGGCACAGTTTCGGTAAACACCACGCACGCCTGCGATGGCGGCTACTACTTTGGCAATCGGCGCGTAGGCTGCCACCGTCACGCTTCGCCGCTCAACCTCATACAGTCGCTGCAAATGTCGTGCAACGCGTACTACTGCCACGAGTTTCGCGGCATTATTGATAAGCCCGAATTCGGCAGTCCGCAGGCGGGATTTGCCGCATGGCGCAGGCATGTGGAAAGTTTTGGCATTGGTCAGCGGCTCGAATCGGATATTCCCAATGAGCTGCGCGGACTGCTGCCCACCGCTGCCTCCTACGATAAAATGCATGGTGCAAACCGTTGGAAATCAGCCACTATACTTTCGCTTGCCATTGGTCAAGGCGAGCTGGGCGTTACGCCGCTGCACATGGCCAACTTGGCCGCCACCATTGCCAACCGCGGCTACTACTACACGCCGCACGTGGCCAAAAGTATTCAAGGTGGAAAAATAGACCGCCGATTTCTTACGCCGCACACCACCACCATCAGCCGCGAACATTTTGCACCGGTGGTAGAGGGCATGTACCTTGCGGTAAACGGCGATGTGGGAAGCACTGCACGCTGGACTAAAATGCCGGACGTTCCCATTTGCGGAAAAACGGGCACAGCGCAAAATCCGCACGGCGAAGACCACTCGGTATTTATTTGCTTTGCGCCAAAAGATAACCCAAAAATTGCGCTTGCCGTGTACGTTGAAAATAGCGGCGCCGGCGCATCGTGGGCAGCGCCTACGGCCAGCTTGATGGTGGAAAAATATTTGAAGAAAGCGGTTACGCGCAAGTGGCTCGAAGGCTACGTGATGAACGCAAATTTACTCCCACAAAACACGCAAAACGGTGCAGCAAAAAAGCAGTAGAATACTACAAAAAATTGACTGGGGCGTTATCCTAATTTGGCTAACGCTGATGCTCATTGGCATTGTAAGCGTGTACGCCGCAGGTTTTAATGAGGATAATATCAGCATTTTTGACTTTGCCAACCGCAGCGGGCTGCAAATTCTTTGGGTGGGCGTGGCCTGCCTTATTGCCATTACGACCATGACCATAGAGAGTAGATTTTACAATCTCTTTACGGGATTTTTCTACGGATTTATGCTGCTGCTCATGGTAGTTACGCTCATTTTTGGCAAGGAGGTAAACGGCAATAAATCGTGGCTGTCGTTTGGTCCGGTGGGCATACAAACGGTGGAGTTTATGAAGCTGGCTACCGCGCTGCTGCTCGCCAAAACCATGAGCGCATACGGTTTTAAGATGGCCAATATGAAAGATTTTTTGCAAGTTTTTCTTATTGTTCTTCTTCCCTTTGGCCTCACGCTGCTGCAGCACGACACCGGCTCCGCCTTAGTTTTTTCGTCGTTCATCATCGTGTTTTACCGCGCCGGACTTAAGCCGTGGATTGTAGTTTCGTGCATATTTTTGGTCTTCCTTTTCATACTTGCGCTGCTGGTTGAGCCCTACGGCATTGTGATAATCATGGGTGTAACGTGCATTGGAATATTTGTGGCTATGACCCGAAAATACAGGGCTGCACTTATTCTTATGGGCATTATTACCGTCATTACCCTTGCGCTGCACCTTGGCTTGGCGCAGCTCGATATTTACATTGACCTGTACGAGTCGCTGCTCATTGCGCACGCCGCCGTCATTCCGCTTGGCATTATTTACGCCTTTTGGCGAAAAATAAAATCCGTGCTGCTCATCATCGGGTTTTTCATAATCTCCATTGGCACCACCTACTCGGTGGACTACGTGTTCGATAATTTTTTGCAGGAGCACCAGCGCCGCCGCATCAACGATTTGTTGGGCATTGAATCGGACTTGAGAGGTTGGGGTTACAACGTGCACCAATCCAAGGTAGCCATTGGCTCGGGCGGTTTTTTAGGAAAAGGATTTTTGGAGGGAACGCAAACCAAAGGCAACTTTATTCCCGAGCAAAGTACCGACTTTATTTTTTGCACCGTGGGCGAGGAGTGGGGATTTTTGGGCGCAGCGCTCGTTGTGGGGCTGTACCTGCTGCTGCTTGCGCGCCTGCTCAACGTTGCCGAGCGGCAAAAAAGCCTTTTTGCAAAGCTGTACGGCTACGGCGTGGTGTCCATCATTTTCTTCCACATTTTTGTCAACATTGGCATGACCATTGGCATTATGCCCGTGGTGGGCATTCCCTTGCCCTTCGTCAGCTACGGCGGCTCGTCGCTGTGGGCCTTTACCATTCTCATTTTTGTGCTGCTCAACTTAGACGTTTCGCGGTACGAGTAAAGTTCGTGCGTACTCTTGTAAAATTGGAAAAAAAATCAAAAAATTTTTCTCCAATTCCACTTCGTGCTTTTGCAAAATTTGTATGGCTTCCTCGCTCATTTGCGGAAGCGAGCTGTAAGTACCCATAATCCACAGCGCGCGCTGCACGCCGCTTTTGGCGGCGTACTTGCACAGGCGATTGGTGCCAATAAAATGCCACAAAAAACCTTTTACCGAAATGGGCAACCAACGCCTGCTCCATACCAAATTTGCGTAAAATCTGTAGGCAAAATATTTTAGCGAAGTGTTTGAAAATTTCCTCCAACCGGAGCTCGGCGGAGCAAAGCGATGCCAATTTTTTGCCAAAAAGTAATCGTAAAAAATATCGAGAAAAATTCCCGCGTATCGCCCAAAGTAGGGGCGAAGCAGGGCGCGCGCCTCGCGTACCAGCGGGTGCTCGTCGGTAAACGCATCTACGCGGCGGTGCAGCACAATGCCTTGCCGAATGTGCTCGGGAAAATGCTCAAAACGGTTGCCCTTCACAAAATCGGCAATAAAACCGCCAACCTGCCGCTGCGCATTATTTCCCGAAAGGAGTATGTGTGCCAAGTAGTTCAAGCTCGTAAGCAGTAGGTTTTAGGTTCAAAAATAGGCAAAATTTGTGTAAAAATCACATCAACAATTCAACCGTTCAATTCAACATTTTTACTATCTTTACAAGATAGCATTTTTGCTTTTAAATTTAAAATTTACCTTAAACTAATTTGGCTATGGAAATTGAAGTTTGGCACCTTTGGATGGTGGCCGCCGTGGTGTTTTTTATCATCGAAATTTTTACGCCGGCCTTTGTGGTGGCGTGCATTGGCGTGGGCTGTATAGCCGGAGGTTTGGCCTCGCTGCTGGGCTGCGGCACGGTGGCGCAGCTGCTGTACTTCTCGGCGTTTACGCTGCTTTCGTTCATTTTTGTGCGCCCGGTGGCTGTGCGCTACCTGCTCAAGCGCTCGTGCAGCGTGCGCACCAACGTTGATAGCTTGGTGGGGCGCACCGCACGCGTGAGCGAACGCATTGACCCCGCTACCGGCAGCGGCCGCGTAATGGTTGATGGCGATGACTGGAAGGCTGTTTCGTTCAACAATTCTACCATTGAAAAAAACGAGCTGGTGGAAATTGTAAAAGTGGATAGCATAATTCTTACTATAAAAAAACTGTAAGTTCAAAGTCCATAAAGTTTGTAAAGTTAAAAGTACGCACAATACCGCGCGCGCGGATACTTTACAGATTTTGAGCTTATCACTTTAAAAACTTTCAACTTTATAAACTTTAAAAACTAAAAAAACCATGACAGGCGAAACCATTATTCTGTTAGCAGTTGCAATTTTTGCAGTGCTGTTTGTGCTTTCGGGCATTAAGATTGTGCAGCAATCCGAAACCATAGTCGTAGAGCGGCTTGGGCGCTACGACCGCACGCTTACCTCGGGCATCAATATTTTGATTCCCATTTTAGACAAGCCGCGCGAAATCACGTGGCGCTACACCATGCAGGGCTACAACGGCGAAACGGTGGTGGCCTTTCGCAAGCGGCAGCGCATTGATTTGCGCGAAACGGTGTACGATTTTCCCAAGCAAAATGTGATTACGCGCGACAACGTGGGCACCGAAATCAACGCGCTAATTTACTTCCAAATTACCGACCCGGTAAAGGCTTTGTACGAAATTGAAAACCTGCCCATGGCCATCGAAAAGCTTACGCAAACGACGCTGCGTAACGTAATCGGTGAGCTTGATTTGGACGAAACGCTGACCTCGCGCGACACCATCAACAGCAAGCTGCGCGCCATACTGGACGATGCTACCAACAAGTGGGGCGTGAAGGTAAATCGCGTGGAGCTGCAGGACATTAATCCGCCAAAAGATATTCGCGATGCCATGGAAAAGCAGATGCGCGCTGAGCGCGACCGTCGCGCAAAAATTCTTGAGGCAGAAGGTTTGAAGCAGGCGCAAATACTTGAGGCAGAGGGGTTTAAGTCGTCTGAAATAAATCGTGCCGAGGGTAACAAGGCTGCGCAAATTCTCAACGCCGAGGGCGAAGCTAACGCGCGCATAAAAGTTGCTGAAGCCGAAGCTGAAGCCATTCGCAAGGTGTCCGAAGCCATTGCCTCCAAAAACGGCGACCCGATGAACTACCTCATCGCCATTCGCTACATCGAAACGCTGAAGGAAATTACCTCGGGCAA
>JAITVR010000139.1 GCA_031285695.1 Prevotellaceae bacterium | reverse complement strand
GTTGCTCACCGTATGAGAACTTCTTCGATAAGTTGCCATACGGCAAAGATAAAAAATTTATAGAAACTAAAGTAGCCGCAATAAATTGCGGGGTTTCAACCATTAAATAGAAAATGAACGTTGAAAGTTGAAAATTCACAAAACTGTAATGGGGTGAAAGTTGTGGGCTACCTATTCAGCGCGCTATTCAACAAGTCGTGCAGCTTCTCAGCGGTTACGTTGGGCGTAACCACACCCGTTGCAACAAAAGAAACCCCGCCGGTTTCCTCGCTTACCACCACCACCACCGCATCGCTATTTTCGGTAATGCCCAGCGCCGCGCGGTGGCGCATGCCGTACTGCGGCGGAAGGTTGGTGCTCTCGGTCGAGGGCAGCACGCAGCGCGCGGCGCGAATGCGGTCGCGCACAATAATGACTGCGCCATCGTGCAGGGGCGAGTTTTTGAAAAAAATGTTTTCGATAAGCCGGTTGCTCGTTTGCGCGTTAATCATGTCGCCGGTTTCCTCGTAGTTGGCAAGCGAGGTTTTGCGCTGAATAACAATGAGCGCGCCCGTTTTACTATTGGACATGTTGCGCGTTGCCTTCACAATGGCGTCAATATCCACGTGGCTTACGCGCTTCTCCTGCTTGCCAAAAAGCAGCGAGCGCAGCGAAAATTTTCGGTACGAAAGGTACTGCGTGCCAAGCAGCAGCAGGAATTTTCGTATTTCGGGCTGAAAAACAATGAGCAGCGCCACCACGCCCACGCCCAGCAGCTGCCCAAGTATGGTGCTCAGCAGCTCCATGTTAAGTGCGTTGACCACCGCCTGCAAAAAGTACAGCGAGATAAACCCTATAAAAATGTTGATGGCCACCGTGCCGCGGATAAACCGGTACAGCTGGTAAAGCAAAAAAGCCACCAGCAGCCAGTCAATAATGTCGAGAATGCGAATATCGAAAAACATGGTTTTACAACAAGTTGAAAGTGTAAAGTTATAAGTTTAAAAGCGCGATAGTCACTCGTTACCCGTCACGTTTGTTACGAGCGTTATTACCTCCACCGCCTCTTTCACATCGTGCACGCGCAGTATGTCTGCGCCGCGCTCGACCGCCAGCGCGTTGAGTGCTGTGGTGCCGTTGAGCGCCTCGCTTGGCTGCACGTTCAGCGCGCGGCATATCATCGATTTGCGCGAAAGTCCTGCGAGCAAAGGTAGCTCAAATATTTTGAACTCGTCCAAGCGGCGCAGCAGCTCAAAGTTTTGCTCCACCGTTTTGGCAAAGCCAAAGCCCGGGTCTACTACCACATCGGCTACGCCCAAGGCGTGCAGCGCGTTTACTTTTTGCGAAAGCGAAAGAATTACCTCCGCCACCACATCGGCGTAATTTGTGTGCTGCTGCATGGTTTGCGGCGTGCCGCGCATGTGCATTGCTATGTACGGAAGACTCAACTCGGCAACAGTTTCGTGCATTTTTTCATCGGCATCGCCGCCGGCAATATCGTTGACAATGATTGCCCCGAAGTTGCGTACCACCTGGCGCACCACTTCGGCGCGAAAGGTATCAATGGAGATGATGGCCTGCGGAAATTTTTTACAAATAATATTGAGCGCAAAATCCAAACGGCGCAGCTCTTCTTCAGGCGAAACATCGGCGGCGTTGGGGCGCGAGGAGTACGCACCCACATCGATAATGGCTGCTCCCTCGCTCAAAATTTGGTGTGCGCGCGCGGCTATGGCATCGGCTCCGGTGGTGCGGCTATTGGCGTAGAACGAATCGGGCGTAACGTTGAGAATGCCCATAACTACGGGCGAGGCGAGGCTGAGCAGGCAGTCGCCGCAGCGCAGCATTGTTTTTTTATGCAAAAAATGGGGCTTTTCTTCCATTTGTACAAGGATTCTATTAAATTTGCAGGTCAAAGTCTGTGAAGTCTATAAAGTTCGTAAAGTTATAAAGTAACAAGTAACTTTACAAACTTTCAACTTTAAAAACTTTCAACTCATGAATTTTATCGCCATAGAAGGGCTTGACGGTGCAGGAAAATCGACGCAAGTGCGGCTGCTGCAAAGCTACCTTGAGGAGCGCGGCGTGCGCTGCAAGTACCTGCATTTTCCGCGGGTAGAAACCGAGATTTGGGGCGAATTAGTTGCCAAATTTTTGCGTGGCGATTTTGGAAAAATCAGCGAGGTAAATCCCTACTTGGTGGCGCTTATTTACGCTGAAGACCGGCGCGCTGCTGCCACCGAAATTGAGGCGTGGATTAAGGAAGGTTACTTTGTAATTGTGGACCGCTACGTTTACTCCAACGTGGCTTTTCAGTGCGCCAAAGTGAGTGATAACGCCGAGCGCGATAAGCTGCGCCGCTGGATTTTGCACTTGGAGTACGAGCATTTTAAAATTCCGCAGCCGCAGCTGAGCTTGTTTCTTGATGTTCCGTTTTCGTTTACACAAAAAAAGCTGACCGAGCAGCGCAAGGGCGATGACCGGAGCTACCTCGAAGGCAAGCAGGATATACACGAGGCCAACCTTGATTTTCAGCAGGCGGTGCGCGAAATATACCTTGCGCAGCAGCCACTGGACGCCAACTTTCGCCTCATAAATTGCTGCACCGAGCAGGGCGAAATGAACACACCGCAGCGCACGTTTGAACAGCTACGAGAGTTTGTAAAGTTATAAAGTTCTTAAAGTTTGTAAAGAGATGGGCAGTATTCAGCGTTTTGAGGATATAGTGGCATGGCAAAAAGCGCGAGTATTTACGGCTAAGATTTATAACTTGTTTGCAAACCTTAAAGATTACTCTTTCAAAGACCAAGTATATCGAGCTTCAGTTTCTATTACAAACAATATTGCTGAGGGTTTTGAGCGCAGCTCAAACGCTGAATTTGCCAAGTTTTTATTCATTGCAAAAGGCTCTTGTGGAGAGGTTAGGTCAATGCTGTACTTGGCTCTTGATTTAGGTTATCTTTCTACAAATGATGTTGAGATTTTACTTGAAGAAGCACTTGAAATTTCAAAAATGATAAGCGGTTTAATCAAACATTTAAGAAGTTCATAAAGTTATTGAGTTTGTAAAGTTGCAAGTTTATAAAGTGCTTGAACTTTTTACCTCACAAACTTTACGAACCTTATAAACTTTACAAACTTTATGAACTACCTTATCCGCACCGGCCTTATTGTTTGCCGCCTCATTATGGGCGCGCTGTTTACCTTTTCGGGTTTTGTAAAAGCCATTGACCCGCTGGGCACCACCTACAAGTTTGGCGACTACTTCGAGGCGTTTCACATGACATTTTTTGAGCCCACCTCGCTGTACTTAGCCGTGCTGCAAAATGCGGCGGAGTTAGTCATTGGTTTGTGCCTCATTATGGGCATTCGCATGCGACTTACGGCCTGGGCTACGCTGCTCTTCATGGCATTTTACACGGTGCTCACGTTCTTCCTCGCCATCTTCAACCCCGTGTCGGACTGCGGCTGCTTTGGCGATGCCATTAAGCTAACCAACTGGCAAACCTTTTTCAAAAACCTGATTTTAATTGTACCCGCGCTGCTTGTTTTTTGGGGACGAAATAAGTACAAAAACTTTGCAACGCCTGCGCTTGAGTGGTTTTACGTTGCGCTGTTTTTCCTCGCCACCTTTTGGCTTTCGGCGCACTGCTACAAGCACCTGCCGCCGCTCGACTTCATGCCGTACCACGTAGGGCAAAACATTCCGCAGGCCATGGCCATACCCGAGGGTGCGCCGCGCGATGAGTACCAAACTATTTTGATTTACGAAAAAGACGGCGTGCAGCAGGAGTTTTCGGACACCGATTTTCCGTGGCAGGACAGCACCTGGGTGTTTGTCGATAGCAAATCGAAGCTGGTGAAGCAGGGCTACGTGCCGGCGGTGTACAACTTCTCCATTACCCACCCCGAGCAGGGCGATATTACCGAGCTGGTGCTCGAAAGCGAGTACGCCTTTTTGCTTGTGGCGCCCAAGCTCGAAAAAGCAAGCACGGAGTATTTGGAAAGCATAAAATTTGTGGCCGATTTTGCCAAAAAGAACGGCTACACCTTCTACGGGCTAACCTCGTCAACGCAGGGCTACGCAAGCGAATTTAGCAGCACGCACGGCCTCAACTTTGAGCTGTGCAGCACCGACGAAACCACGCTCAAATCGATGGTGCGCGCGCACCCGGGGCTCATGCTGCTGTACCGCGGCACGGTGGTGGGCAAGTGGAGCGCACGCGATATTCCCTCAGTCGAAAAATTTGAACAAAATTCGCTGGCCGGCAGCATCAACCTGCTGCGCGAGGCCAACGAAAGTCGCGCTACGCGCCTTTACATTTTTGCAGCAATCATTGCCATGCTGCTGCTGGTAATGGCCTCGCCAAGGAAAAAAGAAAAGAGATAAATCAAAGGGTATAAGGTAAACGGTGCAAGGTTGCTGCCTGTTGTCACCCTGAGCTTGTCGAAGGGTCTCAAGTTCGCACTGACGATAATATGTTGCCACAACATGAGATGCTTCGACAAGCTCAGCATGACAACAGGGAAGCGTAGCATGCATATAAGCCGCATTGCAAATGCGACTTGTATGGGGAACGAAAAAAGATAAATTGAAGTCAGGTATTCCAAAATTCCACAATTCAACTTTTAAATTTTGAATTTTGAATGATTGAATAGTTGAATTGAAATCTTATGAAGCTTTGTAAAATCATAGTCAAAGGTTTTCGCCGTTTTGATGACGTGCAGTTTGACCTAACCTACCCCGAGGGACACCCCTTGGCCGGCGAGCCGTTGGACAAAGTTTGCCTTACCGGCCTCAACGGAACGGGAAAATCCACGCTGCTCGAAATTTTGCGCAGCGCGCTGAGCAACGTGGTGGGCTACCGCGATATTCCCTTGCTGATACTGAAGCTCAAGTTCGGCGAGCAGCGGCTGTACACCGTGCACGCCGAGCAAATGCCCAAGGTGCTTATGTTTAAGGAGAGCATTGAGCAGGAAGAAAATTGGGTAGAGAAGCTGATTTCGACCTTCAACAATGCCGAAAATTTTACCCTACAGCAGTACCTCTACAGCCGCTACCTGCTGCAGGGGCACAGCTACAACGAGCTGGTGCAGGCGCTGCCGCTGAAAAACAGCCACGGCGACCTGCTCATTCACGCGCCCGCCGAGCTAAGCGCAGCAAGCAATCCCGACGAAGTAATCAGCAGCGTAACCCTGCGCCATGCCGAGCACTTGTTCAAGGAAATGCCCTTCTTTCACAGCGTGGCCGAAAGCACGCTGGCCAACTTTTGGCAGCAGCTCATATTTCAAAGCCGAAGAAGAGAAAACCTTTTCAAGGAATTCTTGGAGCTGCCCGACAATCAAGAGGTAAAAATAAAAAAGCTGCGCAGCGATTTTGAGCAAAACAACCCGCAGTTTTTGCAGAAGTTGGGCGAGCGTTGGAACGAAATACTACAGCCGCTGGGCCTGCTGTTCATCGCCGATGCACCCGCCCCCATTCAGCCCTGCGATGGCCTGCTACCGCGCATTTGCTTTGCGCAAAACGAAAGGCCGATTGATTATAGCATGCTCAGCGGCGGACTGCGCCGGCTGCTGTTTACGTTGGGGCACATCTACGCGCTGTTTTACGGCAACAAGGTGCAGCGCGCCTTTGTGCTGCTCGACGGGCTGGACTGCAACGTGCACCCCCACCTCATCAAAAAAGCCTTTGACATGCTGCTGTGCATTAGCGACGCGCAGCTGCTTGTAACCGCACACACCCCCACCCTACAGCAATGCTTCGAGCCCTTCGAGCGCATTGAGCTGGGCTTTACCCCCGATGGATTTATAAGGAAGATGTAGGAAAGCACTCACTACGCTCGTCATGTCGAGCGTAGCCGAGACATCTCACACCCGATTGTGAGGTTGCTTCCTCGCAATGACGGTGCGCTTGTTAGCCACCCCCAATCACGCCAAGGCGTGACTATAACAGCAGTGGTGGCATTGTCCACCGCTTATCGTTTTATCTCTTTTTTCTGACAGGATTAACAGGATTTACAAGATAATCCTGTTAATTCTGTAAATCCTGTCTAAAATTCTTCTCCTGCTGCGCTTGCTCGGGCGCTATCCCCCGCCGGCGAGGGTGGTCGAAGACCGGGGGTGGAAGTGGCTACGCTCGTGGCTTCCACCCCCGCCTTGCAGGCACCCCCGCCGGCGGGGGACACGCTCACGCGCATAGCACCCTTGTGGGCATGTGCAATGGCCTGCCTTCAGAAACCGACTGAGGCAGGAGCC
>JAITVR010000132.1 GCA_031285695.1 Prevotellaceae bacterium | reverse complement strand
TTTTTTACATCGTTCAGGTTTTCTAAATTTCCCGCGTAGGTCAACTTATCAAAGTTGATAATGTTGTAATCGGGGTAATTTTTTACCATTCTCCGCACCACGTGCGAACCGATAAAACCCGCACCACCGGTGATTAGGATAGCTCTTTTCATTTGTTGCTGCTGTTTAAAAGTTTGTCAATTACATGGTGTCATTGCGGGCTTGACCCGCAATCCCTGATTAGGAGATTGGCTTGCGCCGAACTTCGTTTCCGCGTTAAGCACGGAATGACAACTATATTTAGGTTGCCACATCTCTCGTGCCACGCTCCTCGCAATGACGTGGTTTTTCATTCTCAACTAATTTTCTGCTGCCACTTCCACGCGCTGGCCAGCGTATCCTCAATGGTTTCGGCGGCTTTCCAACCCAATTCTTTATTGGCAAAATCGGGGTTGGCCCACACCTTTTCTATGTCGCCGGCGCGGCTACCAACAACTTCGTAATTCAATTTTACGCCCGTTACTTTTTCAAAAGTTTTTACAATTTCCAACACGGAAAGTCCGCGACCGGTGCCGAGGTTGAACACCTCAACCGGCTTTTTATTTTTGTTTTCCACCAAACGTTTTACCGCAATTACGTGTGCTTTTGCCAAATCTACAACGTTGATGTAATCGCGCACGCACGAGCCGTCGGGCGTGTTGTAGTCGCTGCCAAATACGCTCAACTTGGGGCGAATTCCCGCAGCGGTTTGCGTTACAAAAGGAATAAGATTTTGCGGAACGCCCAGCGGCAGCTCGCCAATTTCGGCGCTTGGGTGCGCGCCAATGGGGTTGAAGTAGCGCAGCAAAATCCCCTTGATGTTGGAGCCCGATTTTACCGTGTCGTTTACAATATCTTCGCAAATTTGCTTCGTGTTTCCGTAGGGCGATTCGGCGGGTTTGCGTGGCGCCTGCTCGGTTACCGGCAGCTCGTCGGGCTGGCCGTACACGGTGCACGATGATGAAAACACAAAATTTTCCACCCCAAATTTTGGCATTAGCTCCAACAAATTTACGAGCGAAACCAAATTATTGCGGTAGTACAGCAGCGGTTTTTGCACCGATTCGCCCACCGCCTTGCTTGCCGCAAAGTGAATAACAGCGCTTATTCCAGCATGCTTTGCAAAAAGATTTTTCAAACCTTCGTAGTCGCAGCAATCCAGCTTTTCAAAAATAGGTCGCTTGCCCGTAATGCGCGCAATGCCGTCCGCCACCTCGGCTGAGGAGTTGGAAAGATTGTCGATAATGATAACCTCAAAGCCTGCGTTTTGCAGCTCCACCACGGTGTGCGAACCAATGTAGCCCGTGCCGCCGGTAACTAAAATCTTCTGCATATAAAATGTATTGACTTAAAAAGTTGGCAATACGCAATCGGCAATATGCAATAATTGCCAATTGCGTATTGCCGATTGCCTACTAAAAATACTTCTCCTCTTTTCCTGTAATATCGCTCAGCAGGTAGTTGGCCAAGCGGCTTGTGCCAATTCTAAATAAATCCGAATTCAGCCACTCGCTACCCAAAATATGCTTCACAATGCCGTAGTACAGCGCCGCTTCGGCCGAGGTGGAAATGCCGCCGGCAGGTTTAAAGCCAACTTTTCTTCCCGTTTTTTCGTAAAAATCTTTTATGGCCGTGCACATCACAATCGCCGCTTCGGGCGTGGCGGCGGGCTCCATTTTTCCGGTCGAAGTTTTGATAAAATCCGCGCCGGCCTCCATGCTCATTAAGCTCGCAATGCGAATCTTGCTAAGGTCTTTCAGCGCGCCGGTTTCGAGAATTACCTTGAGGTGCGCATCGCCAATGGCGTCCTTAATTTGCGCCACTTCATCAAAGGTGGTTTGGTAATCTTCGTCGAGAAAGCGACCGAGCGAAAGCACAATGTCAATCTCATCGGCGCCGTGCTCCACCGCCATTATGCACTCGGCAATTTTTACATCAATGTAGGTTTGCGAAGCGGGAAAACCTGCGCCCACAGCGGCAATTTTTACACCGTTATTTTTGTCCAAGGTTTTGCGCACAGCGTTTACCAGCGCGGGATACACGCAAATGGCCGCCACGTTTTTCACGCCTGCGTACTTTGCCGGAAATTGATTAACCCTTTCGGCAAATTCGCGCCCGCGCTCAAGCGTGTCGGTAGAGTTGAGCGTGGTGTAATCCACAAAGCTGAGGCACTGCCGGTACACCTCGGCGGTTTGCAGCAGCTTAGCCTCGGCGGTAATATCAGCCAGCAGCTGCGCCACCTCGGCAGCGCTAACCTCCATATTGTAGGTGTCGAAAAGTTGTTCCATAAAAAGCGGTTTTTTGTTTGATAAAATATTTGTAACTATTTGATTATCAAATAGTTATACTTGTTTTTGCGCTTTTAAAGTAAAAGCTTAAAAACACAAATTTACGAAACAATTCCGAATTCTCATTTTATAAATCGCCTTTTATGTGCTATCTTTGTAGATTATAATTCTTTGAACTAATTTTTAACAAAATGCTGATACAAGAAAATTTGCCGCACAAGGTGGCGGACATCGCGCTGGCTGACTGGGGTCGCAAGGAAATTGAAATGGCCGAAAAGGAAATGCCGGGCTTGATGTCGCTGCGCGCAAAGTACGGCAAAGAGCTGCCGCTAAAGGGCGTGCGCATTATGGGCTCGCTGCACATGACCATTCAAACGGCGGTGCTGATTGAAACTTTGAAAGCGCTTGGCGCCGATGTGCGCTGGTGCAGCTGCAACATTTTCTCTACGCAAGACCACGCTGCTGCAGCCATTGCAGCAGCAGGCATTCCGGTATTTGCATGGAAGGGCGAAACGCTGGAAGAATACTGGTGGTGCACGGCCATGGCGCTTTCGTTCCCCGGCGGAAAAGGTCCGCAGCTCATTGTGGACGATGGCGGCGATGCCACGCTTTTGATTCACAAAGGCTTTGCAGCCGAAAAAGATGCTAAGGCAATTGATTATACAGCAGGCAACTACGAGGAAAGCGTGATTTTGAAGTTGCTGAAAGATTTACTTGTAGAGGACAACAAAAAGTGGCACCGCACCGTAGCCGAATGGAAGGGCGTGAGCGAGGAAACCACCACCGGCGTGCACCGCCTGTACCAAATGATGGAGCGCGGCGAGCTATTAGTTCCCGCCATTAACGTAAACGACTCGGTTACCAAAAGTAAGTTCGATAATTTGTACGGCTGTCGCGAATCGTTGGCGGACGGAATTAAGCGCGCTACCGACGTAATGCTTGCCGGCAAGGTTGTAGTGGTGTGCGGCTACGGCGATGTGGGCAAGGGTTGCGCCAAAAGCATGCGCAGCTACGGAGCCCGCGTTATTGTTACCGAAATTGACCCCATTTGCGCGCTGCAAGCCGCCATGGAAGGCTTTGAGGTAAAGCCCGTGGAAGACGCGCTGAGCGAAGGCAACATTTACGTTACCACCACCGGAAACCGCGATGTGATTACGCTTGAGCACATCAAGGGAATGAAAGACCAGGCCATAATTTGCAACATTGGCCACTTTGATAACGAAATTCAAGTGGATAAATTGAACGCCGAAAAGGGCGTAACAAAAATCAACATCAAGCCGCAGGTGGACAAGTACGTTTTTGCCGACGGAAGAGCAATTTTCCTTTTGGCCGAAGGCCGCTTGGTAAACTTGGGCTGCGCCACCGGGCACCCCTCGTTTGTAATGAGCAACTCATTTACCAACCAAACGCTGGCGCAAATTGACTTGTGGAAAAACCAAAGCCGCGCAGTGGGCGTGTACATGCTTCCCAAGTATTTGGACGAAGAAGTTGCGCGCCTGCACTTGGAGCAAATTGGCGTAAAGCTTACCAAGCTCACACCCGCGCAGGCCGACTACATTGGCGTAAAGGTGGAAGGGCCGTACAAGGCCGAACACTACCGCTACTAATGAACAACGGACAACGGATAATGGACAATTATTGTCCGTTGTCCGTTATCAATTATCCATTAAAAAAACCTCAACAATGAAAAAATTTAAATTTCTACTTGCTGCGCTGTGCATGGCGGCGCTTGCCGTTACCTCGTGCGAAAACGAAGACCCCAACTGGAACCCAACCTGGGCGGTGCCGGTGCTAAAGGAAACCTCGCTTACCGTAGCCGACTTTGTGGACGAAGACATGGCGGCGGATTTCAACGCACAGGTAAAAGGATTTTGGAACGACTACGTTAATGAGCAGATTGCAGACCTTGGCATAGACGGCGGCGCAGAAGCCATTGACTCGTTAGCGTACGTGGTAATTACCAACCCCGACTTGGGCTACGTGGAAATGGACGAGAAAGGAATTCCGCAACTTTCGGACTCTATAAAAGATGTGTTGGAGGACAGCCAACTGACAGAAGACCAAATTAACCAAATCGACGATTTTTTGAAGGACTACTTTGCCACCGGAAAAATTCCCAACATTCCTAATTTTCCAAGAAGCGCGAGCGTAAAAGCCGCCGTACAACCCCGAGCAACTCCCGGCTTGGGCTCCGGCATGATAGACAATCTGCTGGACGGAATTTCGAAAAATCCTGTAAACATATTTCCCACCGTAGGTACCTTACTCGACATAATGCCCGAGTACGAGGTTCAAATTAACCAAGAGTTGGACAATGTAATTGAGCAAACCAAGATGAGCGACACCATTGACCTTGACCTAAAGGGCATGGTGCAGGACTCCAGCAGCGTAAAGCTCATTAAGGTAAACATGGAAATGGAAAACACGCTGCCGCTCAAAATAAAGCTTGAGGCCAACTTTGTTGATGCTAAAGGACGTATAATTGAGCGCTTGTTTAGCAACGAAGAAATAGGGCAAGTCTCTTCAAAGGGGCTTGAGATAGAGTTTAACGAAGCTGCGTTGACGAATATAGTGGAAAAAACCGCAGCCGTACAACTCGAAGTAAGCTTAGTTAAAACGGAGAACCTAACGGCCGAAACCCTAAAATATCTTGCCGACAAAGGCGTAACTTTTAGCCTCCGCGTAAAAGCGCAGGCAGGAATGAGCAACCTATTTTAATAAACCTACTCTTCAATTATAAACATGAAAAATATAGCAAAGCTTATAGCCCTACTTGCGCTGGTACTTACAAGCGTAGCTGCGCAGGCTCAGGCCAACATTACCCTGTACCACATGCAGGATTTGCCGCTCAACAACCAGCTCAACCCCGCATTTCAGCCCAAAAACGGCAGCATTTACATTGCCATTCCGGCCGTGCCGTTTCTGTTTGCGCCCACCAGCCTCGATGTTTCCGTTACCGGAAAAAACATTAACTACTCAAATTTTTTGAGCACAACGCCCGACTACGGCAGCATTGTAAACGGTATCGATAAATTTGCCGTGGGGCAAGTCAACTTCAGCTTTTCGCCCATCAGCTTCGGCTTTATGGTAAAGGACATGTACTTTAGCCTCGATGTGAACGTGAAAACGCACGTAGAAGGCCGCGTGCCCGGCGATATGCTCGACCTTATTTACTACGGCAACGGCGACGACAGAACCTTAGGCAAAAGGCTAAGCATGGAAGGCCTTGGCGGCACCGCCTACGCCTACGGTGAGCTTGCCTTAGGTTTTTCAAAAGAAATTGCCCCGCTCGACCTCACCGTGGGTGGTAAGGTAAAGTACCTGCAGGGCGCCGGCTATGCGCAGGCCAGCTTGGGCAAAAATTCGTTTATTCAAACCAACGCAAACGACTACAGCATTACCGTAGGCCTTGACCCCGAATTATACGTGGCAGGCGCACCGCTCAACGTTCCGCAAGGCGATTTTACGCTCGATAGCTTAGCCGATTCCAAAACCGATAGCTACAAGTGGAACAGCGGCAACCGCGGCGTAGCCTTTGACCTTGGCGGCACGTGGAACGTAGCGCGCGTGCTACCGCAGGACTGGGCCAAAGGTATGGAAGTATCGCTTAGCTTAATTGACCTTGGTTTTATTAACTGGAAAGGCAACAAGGTGGTAAAGGCTGACGACGCTACCGATTTTACCTTTGAAGGCATGGAGTTTAGCAGCAATGAGGAAGATAACGAAAATTTTACCGATGCGCTGGTGGACTCCGTAATGAACATGGCAAAAGTACAATCGGCGGGTAACGCCAGCTTTCGCAAGTGGCTTGAGCCCACGCTGTACTTTGGCGCCAACTACAACTTTGGCGCGCTCAACGAAAACCTGAAGTGGCTCAACGCCGGCGCGCTGTTTGGCTGCCGCTTTGGCACGTACGAAAACCTGCCGCTCTTTGCCGCTTCGGTCAACACCGAAAACCTGCCGGTAAACGTTAGCCTTTCGGGCAGCTACTTCGACGGCAAGGGCAACCTTGGCTTCGGCGTAGTGTTTGGCCGCAGAGGCTGCCAGTTCCACATCATTACCGACAATATTTTAGCCGGCAGGTACGAAAAAGCGCAGTCCGTGAACCTGCGCATGGGCATGAACGTGCTGGTGGGCAAAACCCGCGAGCAGCGTAAGGAAAAGTGGGCCGCCGCCACGCAAGACGTAATGGCGCCCGGCGAAGCCCTTAACCCCGTACAGCAGCAAGGCGCCGCCGGCGCAACGGTAGAAGGCAGCGCACCCGTAGAAACGCGCAGCAACACCGCAGGCGATGAAGCCGCGCTAAAGCAGGGGCTGAAGGACGAAAAAACGCCCGGCGTAAGCGCCGAGGAGCTGATAAAGCGCGCCATGGAGGAGGAAGCCGCCGAAGGTGACGCCGTAGTAAAGCAGCAGTAGCTTACATCGAAAACGACGTCATTGCGAGGAGGAACGACGAAGCAATCTCATGCTAATGGTTTGAGATTGGCTTTGCCGAACTACGCTTCGCTCGCAGTGACGAACGCTACACTCACATAAAGTAAAAAATGGTATGTCAAAGTTAACCAAAATAATCCTTGTGCTGCTTGCCCTTGCCGGGTTGGTGGCGGCCTGCAACGATGAGCAGGACAGCATTGGCTGGGAGCCCGAAGTGGCTACTCCTCTGGCTCAGTTTGAGGTTGACTTTAACGAGCAAAGCTTCCACGGAAAAAAGCTGCACGATTTTGCCCGAATGTACTTTAGCGACCTGCTCGTTACGCAAAACCAGCAAAACGAAATTCTGTACACCGCCATTTCGCAAGGTTTGGACGACTCCATAAAAAAGTGGCTGCCGCCCTACCTGCAGGTGCAGGTTGACGACTTTGTGTCCAACATGGAGCACGACTACCCGCTGCCCGCCTTTACAGCAGCGCCGCTCATGATGGATTTGCTTGACCACTTTGCGCAGCGAAACTCCGTGGTGCCCCTCAACAAATTTTCGTACTACACCATTGCCGGGCTGCCCACCGTGCTTCAAAATGTGGTAAAAGACTCGCTGTACCACCTCAGCATCAACGTAGGCGGAGATATTGGCTTGGACATAAAAGAGCTGACGGAAAAAGCCAAAGACCTGCGCTGGCTCAAGCTACAGATGGCCGTAAACACGCGGCTGGCCGTAAACGCGCAGCTGCAGGTGTATCTTCGCGATACCTCGGGCGTTGTTTTTGACTCACTTTTTAGAGAAAAAGACGGGCGACACGAGGGGCAAATGCCCTTTGCCAACAACGTTGCCGGCGAGTACAAGCAGCGCGTTACCCGCGAGTACCCCGATAGCGAATCGGCAAAAGACATGTTCAACAGGCTGCACACGCTTTCGCTCGAAATTAAGTCCGACTCGCTGTGCTTAGACACCGGCCTGCTTTGGCTCAAAGACCTGTACAACCGAAAGCTGCACACCTCGGTGGGCCTTCAGTTTAAGTCCAACTTAGATAGCTGGGTAAACGAGTAAACTATGCTAAAAAAGGGAAAAAGGGAAAAAGGGAAAAAGGGAAAACAGAATGTTGGCTTTGCTCAGCGTTCTATTTTTCTATGCTATTTTCCCGTCTTCCTGTTTTTCTGTTTTTTTACCCTTCAAGCTCGGGCACAGCACAACGCTACGCTGTACTTTTTGCGCGATTTGCCCGTGGTGAACCAGGTAAACCCCGCCTTTCAGCCCGAGGCCGGCAGCCTGTACATAGGCTTTCCCCTCTTTTCATCAATTTACCTCGATGGCGGCGTTACCGCGCGCGGCGCCACCCTCAACTCGCTGGCAGGCGGCAACCCCAACATACGCAAAATAGCCGAAAACGTAGGCACTTTTGAAGGCGGACACGCAAAAATGGAGCTCAACCTGCTCAACGTAGGCGTGCTGGTGCGCGACATGTACTTTACCTTCGACGTAATAACCAAAGCCTACACCGATTTGAGCGTTCCCGGCAGCCTAATAGAAATGGCCTGGTACGGCAATGCGCCCACTATGGGTAAAGCCGTTTCGCTCGAAGGCCTGGGCGGACAAATGACCGCCTACACCGAGTTTTCCTTTGGTTTTTCTAAAGAAGTGCTGCGCGACAGGATTACCGTAGGCGGTAAGCTCAAGTACCTTGCGGGGCACAGCTACGCCGAGCTGTACCTGGGCCCCAACTCATACGTATATACCGACCCCGACACGTGGAATATTACCACCGGCCTTGCCCCCAACCTGTACTTTGCAGGCCTGCCCATTGAGGCGCCACTTGGCGCGTACAGCAGCGCCGATGCCAACTTTAGGCCCAGCTCCTTTTCGCCCACATCGGCCGGCAGCGGCGTGGGCATCGACCTTGGCTTTGAAATAAAGGGCGAGCGATTTACCACCTCCGGAAGCCTTACCAACATTGGGCTTATTAGCTGGAAAAACGCCGACTACGTGCAGGCCGATGGCGGCTACCAGTCGCGCACCTTTCAGGGCGTGAGCATAGGCGGCAACGGCAACATGCTGGGCGGCTTGGGCGACTCGCTCATTGACATGCGGCTGCACAGCTACACCCTCAACCCGCTGCGCCGCTGGACCGACCCTACCATGCAGTTTTCGGTATCGTACAAGCTGCACGAAAACTTTTACGCCGGCGCGCTGGTGGGCATGAACATTAGCAAGTACAACACCTACCCGCTGCTTGCGCTGTCGGCCAGCACGCGCGATTTTCCTATCAACGGAGCGCTGTCGTACAGCTACTCCCACAGCCACAACTTAGGCATGGGCGTGGTATTTGGTCGCCGCGGAGCGCAGCTGCACGTTATTTTTGACAACGTGCTGGCCGCCAGCTACCGCTCCGTGCGGCAAGCCAACCTGCGCCTTGGCCTCAGCCTTTTGACGGGCGGCCCCAAAAATACCGACCCGCAAAAGCAAACCTGGGAGCTAATGAGCCCCACCGAGGAGGAGGCAGAGGAGGAGAAAAAAGCAGCCCGAGCAGCCCGAAAGGAGAAAAGGCAACGCAGGCCGCTGAACCAAGACTTTGGCCCCACGACCACCCAGCGCGTAAACAAATCGCTGCTAAACTCCGCACCCCCGCAGGGAGCCGTCGCCCCCAAGCGGCGCACCTACGGCACGCTCAGCACCCCCGCAGGGCAAGGCCAGCCCCGCCGCCAAAAGGTAAAAATGAAGCCGCTGAACTAACTATTAGTGATTAGTTGTTAGTTGTTAGTGATTAGGGGGGAGAAGGCTATAAAGGCTATAAAAGTAATGAGTAGGCAATAAGCAGTGGGCTTTGTG
>JAITVR010000085.1 GCA_031285695.1 Prevotellaceae bacterium | reverse complement strand
CTTGTTCCTGTCGCTTTTGCCGCAAGATGTTAATTTACTACCCGGTTATGTAGCCATTGATGCAGAGTGGGCGGCAAAAGCAAGGAATGATGCCGCTTTGGCCAACCTTAGAGAAGCAGCGCCGCAGCTTTTTGATGCAATGACGCTGCCCGATGCTGAAAAAGAAGTGCGCGAATTTCAAGGCATTTACAAAGGTTGGAGCGGTTGGGATGACATCGGTGGTTGGCCTTTGCCGAGGCAGACGGTGAGGAAGGCGAAAGAAGAATTATGGTGGGGCACGATTTTCTCCCTTTTCCAAAGGAGTACGACAAATTCTTTGGGTATGAATATTTTCCGGACTATGAAAAAAATCCTTTGGTGGGCAAAAAGTTTAGGATTAAGTATGTTGACAGCCCCTACTACGATGACATGGCCGGCTTACTTACCAATGACCGAATGATTTCCTTTGAAGAAGTTGAGTAGGTTTTTATCATTAGCTAAAAAAACAAGGGACAATGGTTTTTTCCATTGTCCCTTGTTCATTATTATCAGCAAATTGCGTTAAATGCGGTTGGCGCTGCCAAGTACATTTACGGTTTTGTGCTTGTACAGCTCCTTCAAGTTGTCGCGAGCCGGACCTAAGTACTTGCGTGGGTCAAACTCGGCGGGCTTGTTGGCAAACACCTCGCGCACCGAGGCGGTCATGGCCAAGCGCGCATCGCTATCGATGTTGATTTTGCACACGGCCGAGGTTGCGGCGCGACGCAGCTGCTCTTCGGGAATACCAATGGCATCTTTCAGCGCTCCGCCAAATTTATTGATAATGGCCACCTGGTCTTGCGGCACGCTCGAAGCGCCGTGCAGCACAATGGGGAAGCCGGGGATACGCTTTTCAATTTCTTCCAAAATATCGAAGCGCAAGGGCGGCGGAACCAAAATACCCTCGGCGTTGCGGGTGCACTGCTCGGGCTTAAATTTATTGGCGCCGTGCGAAGTGCCGATTGAAATAGCCAGCGAGTCAACGCCGGTTTTTTTCAAAAAATCTTCCACCTCTTCGGGCTGCGTGTAGGTGTGGTGCTCGGCCGAAACCTCGTCTTCAACACCTGCCAGCACGCCAAGCTCGCCTTCTACAGTTACGTCGTACTTGTGGGCGTACTCCACCACTTTTGCGGTAAGCTCCACGTTCTCGTTGTACGAGTGGTGCGAGCCGTCAATCATTACGCTCGAAAAGCCGTACTCAATGCAGCTTTTGCACAGCTCAAAGCTATCGCCGTGGTCGAGGTGCAGCACAATGGGAACGTTTACGCCCAGCTCCTTGGCATACTCCACCGCGCCCTGCGCCATGTAGCGCAGCATGGTTTGGTTGGCGTACTTGCGCGCGCCGCTCGATACCTGCAAAATTACAGGCGACTTGGTTTCAACGCAGGCCAAAACGATGGCTTGCAGCTGCTCCATATTGTTGAAGTTAAACGCAGGAATTGCGTACTTTCCTGCCATAGCTTTTTTGAAAAGCTCCCTTGAGTTTACAAGACCCAAATCTTTGAAAGAAACCATAAAAATAGTGATTAGTGATTAACGGTTAGTGATTAATTAATAAGCGAGCGCAAAGTTAGCAAAAAGTTGATAGGTTTTACTTCTTTTTTGTAAGAAAAATAGCTTCCGCATTAATCACTAATAGCTAACCACTCGATAGCACAATCATGGCTACGCCTGCCAGCATGCCGCACAGGATAAGGAATTTGCGCCACACATGCTGCTCGCCAAGAAAGAGCGCGCCCACAAAAAACGGCACCACCACGCTGCACCGCCGCAGTGCCGACACAATGGCCACCAGCGAATCGGGCTCGGCCAGCGCGTAGAAGTAAACAAAGTCGGCAAAGCCAAGCGTGATGCCAATGAGGGGAATTGTCCAGCGAAAAACGAACTTGTTTTCGCGCCGCGCAGGCCACCATTTTAGCAGTAAAAAAGGTAGCAATACCACCGGAATGTAAATGCTGAACCAAGCCTGCATAGTATTTTTAGGAATCATTAAATGGCCGAGCAAATACTTATCGTACAAGCCGCTGATGGCAGCCAAAAATGTTCCGCCGTAGAGGCAAATAATCCATTTATTTCGTAAAAATGAAATATTTTCCAACTTTCCCGTTTTTGAAAAAAGCCAAAAAGCAAGCACCGTAATCGCCACGCCGAGCCACTGTATGGGGTTGAGCGTTTCGCCCAGCAGCGTAACCGCGCCAATGAGCGTAAGCAGCGGCGAGGTGGCGCGTATGGGCGACACAATAGTAATTGGTAAATACCGCATGGCGTAGTACGACAGCACCCACGAGGCCGCCACAATGGTGGACTTGAGCAGCGTGAGCGCGTGCTGCTCCCAGGTCATGTGTGGCATGTGCAGCAGCGGAATGGCGTTGGGATTTACCTCGGCAATAATAAGGAAAGGCACAAACACCAGCGCGCCAAAAATGGCAGCGGTAAACAGCACCGGCAGCACGGCATTTCCGCGCAGCGAAAACTTTTTAAAAACATCGTAGCAGCCAAGCAGCAAGGCTGAGGTAAGGGAAAGGGTAAGCCACATAAATTAGTGCATTTTTTTGAGTGATTAGTGAATAGTAGTAGGTGATAAGTAAATTCTACACTGCGTGTGCTACCAATCACTCCTTACTAATCACTATTTATCGGCAATCACTCTTGCCCCGTCCTCAATTTTCACATCGTACACCTTGGGTGCAAGGCCAAACTTGGCGGTGTAATCTTTCGCAATTTTTTCTACAAAATTGTCGTAGCTTTCACTCTTTACCAAGTTGATGGTGCAGCCGCCAAAGCCGCCGCCCATAATGCGCGCGCCTGCTGCGCCGTACTTTTGGGCGCACTCGCTGAGGAAATCAACTTCCTCGCAGCTCACCTCGTAATCCTTGCTCAAGCCTTGGTGCGTGGCGTACATATTTTTTCCCACCTCCTCCAAATCGCCGTTTTTTAGCGCAGCGCAAACTTTTTCTACGCGCTTAATTTCGCCAACTACAAAGGTGGCGCGGCGGTAGTCCACCTCGCTTACCGTTGATTGTACTTCCTTCAACATATCCCAGGTGGCGTGCGCCAATACTTTTACCTGCGGGTGCCGCTGCGCAATGGCTTTTACCACGCGCTCGCACGATTCGCGGCGACGGTCGTAGGGGCTGTCCACCAGCGTGTGCTTTACGCATGAATCTACCAAAACCAAACGATAATTACCAAGTTCACAAGGCACGTACTCGTACTCAAGCGTGTCGCAGTTGAGGCGAATGAGGTGATTTTTTTTACCAAAAACCGAGGCAAACTGGTCCATAATGCCGCACTTTACGCCGGCGTAGTGGTGCTCGGTCATTTGCCCCACCACTGCCAGCTGCTTTTTTTCAACGCCGCAGGCAAACAGCTCATTCAGCGCAAAGGCAAACACGCTTTCCAGCGCCGCCGATGATGATAAACCTGCACCCAATGGCACGTTACCTGTAAAAACTGCATCGAAGCCTTCGATTTTTCCGCCACGCTTTATCAGCTCGCGCGCCACGCCAAATACGTAGTGCGCCCAAGGCTGCTGCGGTTTATCGGTTTCATTTAAGCCAAACTCGGCGCGCTCGTTGTAGTCTTGCGAAAACACGCGCGATTTATTCGTTCCGTTAGGGCGAATTTCGAGAAAAATAGCTTTATCAATAGCGCCGGGCAGCACGTAGCCGCCGTTGTAGTCCACATGCTCGCCTATAAGGTTAATGCGGCCGGGCGAAGTATATTGCGCGCCACTTGCGCCAAATTGCTGCACAAAAGCAGCGTGAAGTTTTTCGGTAATCATATTTAGTGTAAAAAATGCAATGTAAAAAAAACAGCTGAATTATGTACTTCATGTTTCCTCGTTGTCATGCTAAGCGAAGTAAAAAATCTCATGTTCGCACAACAATTATACCTTATCACTAATGAGAGATGCTTCGCTCAGCATGACAACAGGAAAGACCAGCATGACAAAAATAGCCTTTATAACTTTTATAGCCTTTTTCTCATCACTAATTTTACCGCTCCGGCTGCGTTTCCTCAAAATCGGTAGCGGCAATTTTCGTTGGTTTGTTGGGAAAGATACCGCGCTTGGCCACGCGCACATCTTC
>JAITVR010000073.1 GCA_031285695.1 Prevotellaceae bacterium | reverse complement strand
TTAAAGTCCGCTTCGAGGTTAACGCTGTCGGTATTTTTGCTGCGCGTACACGAAATTGCGCATAGCAAAATTGCAAAAAAGAGGAGCGAGGAAAACTTTTTCATAAACATTTTTTTATTACTAATAATGTTGCTCGTTGTCATTCTGAGTGAAGCGAAGAATCTCTTATTCGCACAACTTGAGATGCTTCGACAGGCTCAGCATGACGGCAAAGCGGACTTGTGTGTGGGCTACTAAATAACCCCTTACTCTCTATCCAAAACTTTTTTCAAAAACTCGGCCATGGCTTGGTTTGCGGCGCTGCGCTGCGATTGGCTAAAGGCGTGTCCGCCGTTTTCAACGGTGTAAAATTCGACCTGCACACCTGCCTCTTTCAGTTTGCTTTCTAAGGCTTGCGACTGCGCATAGGGCACCGTTCTGTCGGCGTTGCCGTGCGCAATAAATACGGGCGGACTGTTTTTATCCACATAGGTAATGGGCGAAAGGCTGCGCACAAAATCCATGTCGTTTTCGCGGCCGCCAAGCCACGCGCGCGAGGCTTTGTTGGCCTTTTTCATGGCCTGCCAGGTGGTTAAATCGGCGGGGCCGCAAATGTCAACAATGGCGGCAACTTTGGCGTAAATATTGGGACAGCGCTCGGCAAAAGTATTGCTTAGGGCAAGCAAACCGGCCATGAGCGCGAGGTGTCCGCCGGCAGAGCTGCCGTGCGTTACTATTTTGGTAACATCAATGTTGAGCTCACTTGCGTGCTGCACCAAGTACGCCACGGCGCAGCGTGCATCTTCAATGGCGGCGGGTGCTGCGGCGGTTCCTGCCAAACGATATGAAATGTTGGCTACGGCAAAATTCATGTCGAAAAATGTGCCGAAATCCTTTTCCCTTTGCGACTCCTTGCTGCCATGCGTAAATCCGCCACCGTGAATGTGAACAACTACGGGCACGGGCTTATCGCTTTTGGGTAAATACAAATCCATTTTTCCCTCCCAAGGGCCTACGCGAGTGTACACCACATTGAGCTGCGAGGTGTAATTTTTAGGTAGCTGCGACACCTGTGCGCCTGCCAAAAACGCAGTGCCGCTAAGGCAAAGGGTAAGAAGGAGGTGTTTCATTGTATATTAATTTTAGCATTAATGTCATTCCGCGCTCGACGCGGAATCTCCTAATTGAGGGATTGCGGGTCAAGCCCGCAATGACATACTAAGGTTTGACTTCCTCTTTAAACTGCAAATTGCTTTTTCCTAAATCCTTTGATGTGGCTACCGCTATGCCGCGATTTCCGTTTTTATCTACCGCGTTATAAAAATGGTACACCACGCCCTGGTGCTTTACCACAAACGATTTGTGCGCGTACTGCGCATCGTAGGGCTCCGAGGATTTTACTAAAAAATCGCCCGTCCAGTCCGTCCAATTTACCAAGTCGTACGAGCAGGAAAAGCTGTTGAACGCTTCCTTTTCGTGCCCTTCCCAAAACGCGCCGAAGTAAAACATGACATATACATCGCCGATTTTTTGAATCATGGCATCGCCGGTAATGCCCTGCGAGTGCGCCATCACGGGCTCGCGGCGGTAGCGTTTCCAATTTACCATATCGTCGGACACGGCCATGCCAATGCGCTCAAACCAGCGCAATTTTTTCACTCCGGTGGTGTCGCCGTTGGCGTTGTAGTACATTACAAAGGGGTGTCCGGTGTGCTTTTCCTTATCCCAAATCACGGAGTTTTTGTACATTTTGCGATTTTCCCACCAGCGCACATCTTCATCGTGCGAGGTAAAAATAGGCTTCGCTAAACGCTTCCATTCGTGCGGAATATTTGCGCTGCTATCGGTGTAAGCTATACCAATGGCGAGGTCGCCGGCCTCGTAGCCCTCGTCCTTGCCGCCGAAGTACGACAGCCAATACTTGTTGTCAAACCGTTGCAGCGCGTAGCTTCCGCCCCAGGTGTAATCTTGCAGCGCAAGGTAACCGGCCTTTTGGTAGGCGTCCCACTCTGCGCTGTCGCTAAACGACATGATGCGCCCGAGCGTTGTCCAGTCCAGCAGATTTTCGCTCGTTGCCAACCACGTTTCGTAGCCCTTGCCATCGAACACAATGTAACTCATGTACCACGCGTTGTTTTCACGAAAAACGGTAGGACAATCTACCTTTTTCGTGGCATCGCTGCCCACCATTACCAAGCCGTACTTGTGGGGTGTTTGCACCTCGGCGTATATTTTTTGCATTACCTCGGCAGGCACCTCTTTTTTTGGCGAACAGCCTTGAAAAGCAAGCGCAGCAAGGAGTATGGGAAGGAGTAGTTTTTTCATTTTGTGCTTGTATTATGGGTTGTTACATCGTCATTGCGAGCGGGTTTAGCGAAGCAATCTCAACATCAGGCTTAAGATTGCTTCGTCACTCGTACCTCGCTCCTCGCAATGACGAGGTTTATTATGACAACGCACAGTTCGTTATTTTCCGCTTGGGTACTTAACTTCAATCTCGCTTTTTTCCAGCAAATCCTTAAACTCCGGCTGCAAGCCTGCGCGCTTTACAATTTCGTCCGACACCATTGCGCCGTTGTTTTCCCAGGTGTTGCCGGGTCCGTTGGCGTTTTGCAAAAACTTTTCGGTGGGCGTCCAGTTGTTTTTTACTGTAATGTACGACGAGCCCTCATCGGTGTAGAGGTAAAACCAGTGGTGGCGGTCGTGCACGTAGGTGGGCGAGTAAATATCATGCACGTAGTTTTCGGTAATGCTGGTGCCGGGCTGCGCCGAAAGGGTATAAACCGCCGCCACATCGTACATGTGCTTGGCGTAGTGGTGCACGTGGTTGGCGTGCACGCGGTTGCCGCGCATGACGTTCAGCCCCTTGTGCCAACCCCAGCCCACGCTGATGCCCGAGTACGAAACCTCGCGCACCTCGTTGTGCTCAATGTTCACGTTGCGCACCCAGCCTGCGGCAATGCCCAGCGTGCCCCAATCTTCGTTGGTTACGTTTTCAATGAGGTTGTTGGCAATGCGCATATCCTGACAAATCGTGCGCTCATCGCTGGGGTTGAGCGTGAGGTGTCCCTCAAAAGTTTCGTCGGAAAACGAGCCGAGCTGTATGCCGCTGCCGCCCATATCGCGAAAGGTGCAGCCCTCAATCACATCGTGGTGTGTACCCTCAATATAATCTAAACCTGTGGCCGCCATGTGCTGAAAATCGCAGCGGAAAAACATGGTGTTGTTGGCATTTTTTACCGTTACGCCGCCGGGCATGCGCCCCGTCCACGCTTGGTTTTCGAGCGATGGCTTGGCGGGGGTTCCGTGCGGTCGCAGCTTATAGCCATCGATAAGGTACATGCCTGCTTGCAGCGGCACGTGCCCCATTTGCGAGGGGCGCAGCCAGGTGGCGTGCTCAAAGCCTATGCCCTTAAACTGTACGTGGCTCACCGGTCGGTCAAGCGTTCCTTCTACTCGTAAAATAGTTTGCAAATAAGGCGCAACCACCTGCGCGGTGCTCATATTTTCGCCGCTGCGCGGAAAGTAGTACACCTTTGCTGCGCGCGAATCGTAAAACCATTCGCCTTGTGTATCCAAAAATTCGATGGCGTTGCACAGAAAAAATGCAGAGTTGCCGCCCAACGAATCGTGCTGAATTACCACCGGCGGCCAGGGGTGCAGAAACTCCAAGCGGCTTTCGGGTTGGTAGAATTTTACGAGCGTTGAGTCGCCTTTGGGCGTTAAACTTTTTATGCGCAAAAAGGCAACTTCCCACATTTGGTGCAGCACCATTTCCATGGGCGCAGGATTTTTTAGGTTGCCTGATTTTGGCGTTGGAATCCACATTTCCTCCGCTTTTTTATTTACATTCAGAATTTGGCGCATGCTTTCGCCCTCGTTCACATCGCGCGCGCGCACGGCTTTTTGTCCGTTTACCCACAGCTGCCGAAAGTCGAAGGTGCGACCGCCAAAGGTGGGCGCATCGGCCACCCACACTTTACCTTGTGCGGACTTTGGCAAGCCTGCTACGCTGCCTGCTTTTTTCCAACCGCTAAGGGCCACGCCGCCGCTCAGCACAGGTTTTTCGCCTTGCGCAGCCTCTACGGTGGTGGGGCTTTCTTTGGTTCCCGAATCTTCGGCGCGCACAAAAACGGTTTCGTCCAGCACGTAAGTTCCGCCCTTCATAACAATGCGAATGCCCTGCGAAATATCGGTGTTTTTCATCACTGCCGAATCCTGCAGGCGGCGCATTTCGCGTGCGCGGAACAAGCCTTCGCGCAGCGTGGCAAGCGGCTCGGCTTGGTTGCCGTAGTTGCTGTCGTTGCCTTGCGGCGAAACGTAAATATCGACTGCGCTTGCGGTAAGCGCGGCGCAGAGGAGGAGGGTGGTAAGAAGTGTCTTCATGTAAGGTGTTTTTAGTTTGCCCAAAGATAGCAAAATTCTGTTTTATCCCCAACCGCGCCGAGATTGCACCACGTCATTGGCTTTGCCGAACGTGCCTTTTAGCAGCCATCTGAGGTTCTTTAGAGGTCAACTCACGACTTTTAGGAGCCATCTCATGGCCTTTAGAAGCAAGTTGAGGCACTTTAGAGGTCGTCTTATGACCTTTAGGAACCAACTCACGGTCTTTAGAAGTCGTCTCACGACCTTTAGGAGCCAGTTGCGGGTCTTTAGAGGTCAACTCACGACCTTTAGAAACCAACTGAAGGACTTTAGAGGTCATTTCACGTTCTTTTGCAGCCAATTATCAGCTGTTTTTTTCGGACTAAGGGATATTTTCTCTGCTTTTCTGCTTGTTTTTTTAGTAAAAAGATTAAATTTGTGGCGCTATCAATTCTTTAATCTATAATAAATTAACAAAATGAACAAAACGCAAAGCAACTACTTTAACATGGCCAAGGCCGTATGTGATGTTTTTGACAGCAGCCGGCAGGCTTGGGAGGGCAAAGTCCTAATTCCGGCAGCCTACGAGCGGCTAAAAATGCTGTGCAGCAGCGTGGGTACCACGGCCGCCAAGCAGCACGAAAATGCGCCCGAGGGGCATACCGCCGCCAAGGAGGAGGCGCGCACGGTGCTCGAAGACCTGCTTTTTGGCGTGGGCCGCAGGCTGCGCGCCTACGCCCGGCTAGAGCAAGATGCGGTGGCCGAGCAGCAGTCGAGCTTTTCGCGCTCATCGCTTGACTTGCTTTCGCTCAACAACCTGCTCAACCACGCGCGGGCTATTGCCGAGGTGTGCCGGGTGCGCGTGGAGCAGCTACGCCCCTACGAGGTGGACGAGGCGGTGCTTACCAACCTGCAGGCCGCCATTGATAAGCTTACCACCCTTGCTGCCCACCGCGATGCCATGATGGGTTTTCGTATGGAAAACACCTCGTCTATTATTAGCCTCCTATCGCAAACTCGCCAAGAGCTCAAAACGCTTGATGCTTTGGTCGAAGGCTTTGTGGACGATGAGGCCTTTCTTACCGTTTACTTCAACGCCCGAAGATTGCACGATGTGAGAGGGGGAAGTAAAAAGGGGGAGGAGTAGGAAGGGAAAGGGGCAGCTGGGAGTGGGAGAAAATTGTTCTTTGTTGTTTGATAATTAAATTCTAACTTATAAAAGTAAAAAAACTATGGAAAAGCAAGAAATCATTGATTATTTTTCAGACATTTCTAATGAAAATAGTGTAGGAGTAGAAATGTTATTAAGCACAAAATCGCAAGATGGGGTTTTCAAACGGCTATGTAGCATTGAAGATAATCCCATAAGCTTTATGCAATTAAAACAGATGTTTGTTTTAAATGGGCTTCATGGATTTACATCTGGATTTTTTTATTACTATTGGACGGCAAAAGAAGTTGACAGACATCCCTACGATGTTACAAATGTTGAGGGATACGACAATGAGTATAAAGATATTTCAAATATTACCTCTCTAAAGCAATTAAAATGGGGCTTGTATCGACTATACATAGATTCTTTGCTGTTTTTTGGTGATGTGAATTTTGGATACAGTCATTTATGCAAGCTGCATAATGAGAACTTGCATTCTTATTTTGATAAAAAGCGTTACGAAATCAGAGAGAGAGGTGAAGCTTTAGATTTTGAATTTATTGAGAAAGATGATAGATATTTAATTTCTGAAATGGCGTGTAAAACATATGAAACAAATACTGATTCTACAGAATTGTTACAACTTCTGATTAGTAATTACAGTGCTGCTATAAAACAGGGACGGAAGCGTGTTTCTATAAAAGAGTTGTTAAATGGAGAATTTGCCAAAGATGATAATAAAATACAATTTGAATTTGCTACAGAAGACATTAAAGATGATGAAGTCGAAAGTGAATCTGATATAAGAAACAAATATGAGGCAATAGCAAAAAAATTTATTTCAGCAAGAAGTAAAGCATTATGTAATACTGACTATTATTTGTCTTTGATAAATGATTTAGATGTTTACGTCGCAACTTCGATGAGAAACAAAAAAGATTTCATCGATATGGCAAATAATACTGAAAGAATTTTTAAAGACCCCAAAATTAAAGAACTACACTTGAGGTATTTTGACCCCACAATAAGTGCGGCAAAATGTCACGAGGATAAAGGATTAATAGAGTGTTTAATGGTCAAATGCGCAAAAGCGTTAATATATACAGCGGGAGAAAAAGAGAGTTACGGTAAAGACGCAGAGGCTGCAATGGCCTTAAGTTCTGGAAAACCAGTAATCTTTTTCTGTCCCAATCAAAGCAAATGGAATTTTTATGCAAATGTTCATCCGCTTACAAAATTAGTTGATTTTAGCACAGGAGTTGCTAATGGTGCTATTGTTGCAAAAAATATCCAAGAGGTAACTAATTTACTCGATAGGATTTTTAAGAATAAAATGGAATACGAAGTAAAACAAGAAAATGGGTATTTTAAACTTATTGAAAAAACAACGAATTCTGTGATAAGAATACAAACTAATCATAAACTATTAACCCAAAGTTTTTGGAATTATTATCACAATAAATAAGATAGAAGGCAAAAATTGCAACTAAACTTAAGCGACATTACAAATGACGCTTAAGTTTAGTTGTGACCTTCGGGACAGTGGGGGACTGCAAAGTTTTGTTAGGCAAATGCTCAACTGTCGTAGAGGTCGTGGGTGTCCCTAAAACTCTGCTAAGCCGAGGTTTTGTAGCCTCGGCTTTTCTTTTGCCTAATATTTCACCTCGTACTCTCTCCCCGCTTCAATCAGTAATCTGTATTCTCCCTCCTTTACTTTTTCTATCGTTCCAAAGTTGGTTTTGGGTGTTTTTTCGCTACTAAAGTATAGGTAGCCTTTGCCGCTATCTGCTTTTACCTTTATAATAGCAGAATTCATGTAAACGGAAATGTCG
>JAITVR010000072.1 GCA_031285695.1 Prevotellaceae bacterium | reverse complement strand
TAACTGAAAAAATATTATCTTTGTCCCCCACTTTCCGTAAGCAACCATACACAATATACTAATACAATGGCAACTTTAAACGAACGTAGCAACATCGTTATTCGCTTTTCGGGCGACTCGGGCGATGGCATGCAGCTTACCGGTACGCTTTTTTCCGACACCTCGGCGCTGTTGGGCTACAGCGTGGCCACCTTCCCCGATTACCCCGCCGAAATTCGCGCCCCACAGGGCACCGTGGCCGGCGTATCGGGCTTTCAGGTGCACATTGGCGATAAGGCGGTAAACACACCCGGCGACTACTGCGATGTGCTGGTGGCCATGAACCCCGCCGCCCTTAAGGCCAACGCCAAGTGGGCAAAAAAGGACGCCACCATCATCTTAGACGTTGATACCTTTGACGAGCAGCACCTGCTTCGCGCAGGCTTTGCTACCACCGACCCGATAAAGGAGCTGAAGCTTGAGGGCTACAACGTAATATTTGCCCCCATCAGCTCGCTTACCAAGCACGCGCTTGAGGGCTCCGACGCCGATAGTAAAACCATGCTGCGCAGCAAGAATATGTTTGCCCTCGGCATTTGCTACTACCTCTTCAACCTGCCGCTGGAGCACTCCGAAGCGTACTTCGAGAGTAAGTTTAAAAAGAAGCCCGCCCTTATTGACTACAACAAGGTGGTGCTAAAGGGCGGCTACAACTACGCTGCCAACACGCACGCCTTTGCCAACACCTACAAGGTGGCGCCTGCGCAAATGCTAAAGGGCGTGTACCGCATGGTAAACGGCAACGTGGCCACCGCTTGGGGCCTAATAGCCGCTGCCGAAAAATCGGGGTTGCAGCTCTTCTGCGGCTCCTACCCCATTACCCCCGCCACGGGAATACTTGAAGAACTCGCCGCGCGCAAAAACTTGGGCGTAGTAACCATGCAGGCCGAGGACGAAATTGCAGGCATTTGCACCGCTATTGGCGCAGCCTTTGCCGGCAACTTAGCCGTAACCAGCACCTCGGGACCTGGCCTTGCCCTCAAAGGCGAAGCCATAGGTTTGGCCGTAATGACCGAGCTGCCATTAGTCATAGTAGATGTGCAGCGCAGCGGCCCCTCAACAGGCATTCCTACCAAAACCGAGCAGAGCGATTTAATGCAGGCGCTCTACGGCCGCAACGGCGAAAGCCCCGCAGTGGTAATGGCTGCCAGCTCACCCTCGGATTGCTTCAACGCAGCCTTCTACGCGGCAAAAATTGCGCTTGAGCACATGACGCCCGTCATACTTCTTACCGATGGATTTATTGCCAACGGCTCCGAACCTTGGCGCGTGCCGAGCATGAAGGATTTTCCCTCCATTGTTCCGCCCATTGCGCGCGAGGGCGAAATAGCCTGCTACATGCCCTACCAGCGCGACGAGAAACGGTTGGCTCGCCAGTGGGCGATACCCGGCACCAAGGGTTACGAGCACCGCGTAGGCGGATTAGAAAAAGATGCGCTAAAAGGCAGCGCCTCGCACGACCCGCAAAACCACCAAAAAATGACCGACCTGCGCGCCGCAAAGGTAGAGCGCGTGGCCGAATTTATACCCGAGCAAGCCGTTGTTGGCGAGCCCGAAGGCGACCTGCTGGTAGTAGGTTGGGGCGGCACCTACGGGCACCTTTTATCGGCCGTAACGCAAATGCAGGCGCAGGGCAAAAAGGTAAGTTTGGCGCACTTTAACCACATCAGCCCGCTGCCGCGAAATACGGAGGCGGTGCTGAGCAAGTTCAAAAAAGTGGTGGTGTGCGAGCTCAACATGGGACAGTTTGCCGGCGTGCTGCGCATGAAGTTCCCCCACATACCCGTGCAGCAGTACAACAAGGTGCAAGGACTGCCGTTTACCGTGGAAGAACTCGTTACAAGGTTTGAACAAGAGATAAAAGGGTAAAAAGATAAAGGGATAAAATTTTATCTTTTTATCGCGCAAAGCGCATTTTATCATTCCTAAATAATATTATGAATCATGACATACACAGCACAAGATTTTAAGAGCGACGTTGAAGTTCGCTGGTGTCCCGGCTGCGGCGACCACGCCATACTGGCCTCGGTGCAGCGCGTGCTCCCCGATGTTTCAAAGCTGCTGAGCATACCCAAAGAAAATTTTGCCTTCATATCGGGCATTGGCTGCTCATCGCGCTTTCCGTACTACATGAATGCCTACGGAGTGCACAGCATTCACGGTCGCGCTACCGCAATTTCCACCGGCGTAAAGCTGGCTAACCCCGCGCTCAGCGTGTGGCAGGTTACGGGCGATGGCGATGCGCTCGCCATTGGCGGCAACCACTTTATTCACGCCATTCGCCGCAACGTTGACCTCAATATTTTGCTGTTCAACAACGAGATTTACGGCCTCACCAAAGGGCAATACTCGCCCACCTCAAAGCTGGGTTTGGTAACCAAAACCTCGCCCTACGGCACGGTGGAGCGCCCCTTCAACCCCGGCGAATTGGTAATTGGCGCCACCGGCACCTTCTTTGCCCGCTCGCTCGATGTGGAGGTTAAGCTCAGCTCCGAGTGCATGATGGCCGCCGCGCTGCACAAGGGCTGCTCGGTGGTAGAGGTGCTGCAAAACTGCGTTATTTTTAACGATAAAACGCATGATATTTTTGCCGCGCGCGATGTTCGCGAGGAAAAAACCATTGTGCTGCGCCACGGCGAACCCATGATTTTTGGTAAAAATAAGGACAAAGGTTTGGTGCTTGACGGCACAAAAATTAAGGTAGTAAAAATCGGCGAAAACGGCATTGCCGAAAAGGATATTTTGGTGCACAACGCGCACGAAAAAGCCCCCGGCATACACACGCTGCTGGCTGCCATGCGCGGCGAATTTCCCGTTGCGCTGGGCGTTATTCGCGCCGTACCCGACAGCAATACCTACGACGAAAAAGTGCACGAGCAAATAGCGCAGGTAAAAAGCGTCCGCACCATTTCCGACATGGACGAGCTGCTGCACAGCGGCGAAACCTGGGAGGTAAAGTAGCAAAAAACTTGGCGATAAGGAAAATTTTTCATACCTTGGTAACCGTTACAGTAACTTGTAACGGTTTTTTTGCTTTAGTATTTTCATGTCCCCCTATGTTTTACTAAAATCTTTAACGCTATGAAATTCGAGCTACCACAGCTGCCCTACGCGCTGGACGCGCTTGCGCCCACCATGAGCAAGCAAACCTTAGAATTTCACCACGGCAAGCACCTGCAAGCCTACGTGAACAACCTCAACGGCATGATTGCCGGTACACCCTTTGAAAACGCCGACTTGGAAACCATGATTAAGCAAGCCGAAGGCGCAATTTTCAACAACGCCGGGCAGGTGTGGAATCACACCTTTTTCTTCAACCAATTTTCGGCAAAACCGCAGGCAAAACCTACCGGCAAGTTAGCCGAAGCTATCGATAAATCCTTTGGCTCCTTCGATACCTTTAAGGAGCAATTTAGCAAGGCTGCCGTTGGTTTGTTTGGCTCAGGTTGGGCTTTTTTAGCGCAAAATAGTGACGGAACGCTTGCCATTACGCAGGAACAAAACGCAGGAAATCCGCTGCGCAAAAACCAAAAACCGCTGCTGTGCTGCGATGTGTGGGAGCACGCCTACTACTTAGATTACCAAAATCGCCGCCCCGATTTCGTGGGCAAGTTTTGGGATTTGGTGGATTGGAAGGTAATTGAAAGTAGATTTTAGCACATGAAAATACAACTTCGCGTTCTCGGAATTTCGCTCAGCCACACCATGTCGGGCGCGTACGCGCTCATACTTGAGGAGGTGGGTGGCAATAGGCGTATTCCGCTCATTATTGGCGACTTTGAGGCGCAGGCCATCGTTTTGCAAATCGAAAAAATGCAGGCGCCGCGACCGCTTACGCACGAGTTGTTTGCGCAGTTTGCCGAGCTGTTCAACATTCAGCTGCGCGAAATTTACATTTACGGATTTGAGCGCGGCATGTTTTACACGCGCATTGTTTGCAGCAACGGCGTGGAGGAAAAAACGCTTGAGGCGCG
>JAITVR010000048.1 GCA_031285695.1 Prevotellaceae bacterium | reverse complement strand
GCTTTTACTAAGCTTAAGCGCGCATGGCTAAATATAGTGCGCGCATACCTTCCAACCATGCGCGCATAGCAAAAAGGTAAGCAGACTTACCAAAAAGGTATGTCAACCCACGAAAAAGGTAAGTTGACATGGGCAAAGGGTAAGTTGACATGCCAAAAAGGTATGTCAACCTACGAAAAAGGTAAGTTGGCTTACCAAAAAGGTAGGTCAACCTACGAAAAAGGTATGTCAACCCACGAAAAGGGTAAGTTGACATGCCAACGCAATGACGTGGGTTTTCGGCAAGCTCAGCACGACAGCTGGCAGCTAAAATTACTCACTACCGAATACTTAAAACTTGTAACTTTACGAACTTTATAAACTTTACAAACTTTATAAGCTAATTCTTTTGCGCCACCTCATTCACATACTCCTACGCGCTGCCAACCTTGCGCTGGCGCTGGCCTTGGGGCTGTCGTGCCTATCGGCGTACGTAAGCCCCGAGCAGCTGTGGTGGCTGCCGTTTTTTGGCTTAGCCTTTGCGCCGCTGCTGGTGGCCAATATTGCCTTCATTGGCCTGTGGCTGTTTTTCAGAAAATGGAAAGATGCGCTGCTGGCGTTTGCAGTAGTGCTGCTGTGCAACAGCTACACGCTCACGCTCGTTCGCCTGCCTTTCGGCAAAAAAGAGGAGGTAAAAACCGAGCAGCCGCAGCTAAAGTTGCTCAGCTACAACGTGAACATGCTGGGCACAAAGCGCGACTCGACCTCGCACGCAAAAATTGCCGATTTTGTGGCGCGCGAAAAGTTTGACCTGATTTGCCTGCAAGAATTTGGCGTGCGCCGCGGCGCGCAAACAGAGCAGCAGTTTGCCGAAAAACTCGCGCGCCTGCCGCACCGCTACGTGCACTACAATGTGCAGCGCACCAGCCACAATTTTGGCCTGGCCACCTTTAGCCGCTACCCCATTGTAGGCAAGGGCAGCATTAGCTTTGCCAACACTGCCAACGCCGCCACCTTTACCGACATTGTTTTCCCCTTCGACACGGTGCGGGTGTACAACCTTCACTTTCAGTCCAACCGATTTAGCGGCCGCGAGCGCGATTTGCTGACGGACGAAACATTTTTGCTCAACAACAAAACCGACAAGCGGCGGGTGCTCAAGGGCATTTCGGGAAAGCTCAAAACCGCCTTTGCGCAGCGCGCGCGGCAGGTAAACGAGGTGGCCGAGCACATGCGCCGCTCGCCCTACGCGGTGGTGGTGTGCGGCGATTTTAACGACACGCCCGTATCGTACACCTACCGCAGCATTCGCGGCAAGCTGCGCGATGGATTTATGGAGGCCGGCCGCGGCATTATGTCCACCTACGTGAGCGTAATTCCTTCCTTCCGCATAGACTACATACTGTACAATGCGCGCTTTTGCGCCACGGCGTACTACTGCCCCAACGTGCGCTACTCCGACCACTACCCGCTGGTGTGCCGGCTGGCGCTGAGAAAGTAAAAATTTCGTTTTACGCTTCGCGTTTGAAATTGTTTGATGTTGTTTGATGCGCTTCGCGCGTTGGGAACAATAGTTGAACCGTCAAACAATTTCAAACAATCATCAAACAACTTTACGCCTTTTCCCTTGCTTTTTGTTGCAAAAATTGCAATCTTTGTGCTAAATATTTAAGCCTCAAAATATGAAAAAAGTTTTTCTTACCATTTTTTTGCTTGCCGCCGCGCTGCTGAGCGCGCAGGCCGCAGGCAAGCCAAAGAGCTTGGTGCTCATTACCGACCAAATAGCGATGGGCATTACCGACTCCGACTTTCTGGACCTGCTGTCGGAAACGGTAACCGTAACGGCCATGAAAGATGCCGACTTTACCAGGCTGTTCCGCTACCAGTACGTTCGCCGCTGGCTGAGGCACTCCGTGCGCTACAATGAGTCCACCAAGCAGTACCTGGGCCACCCCGACCACACCAAAATGTACGTGATAGAAAACCCTACGCGGCTGTGGCCGCGGCGGCGGCTCGTAGCGTTCTACTTTTACCGCGAGGATAGCGGGCAGCCCTTTACCCTCTTTGCCATTAACGCTGTGCACAAGGTTGATGAGGCCGATATGAACACCATTTACAAAAAAAGGTTGCCGGGCGCCAAGGCCAACCGCCCGGGCAAAACACCGCTGGAGCTCACCACCGCCTTTCACCCAACCAATGGCGGTGAAACCACCGCGCTCATGGCAGTGTGGAGCATAGATGGCAAGCGCGATATACTGCTGGTGCCTGACAACGGTCCGCTCATTTCTTCCGAATTTATATTTGTATGTGAGCGCGGATTTAAAAACTGGGCAGGCATTTCGTCCACCCATATGTAGCTAAATAAACCAAAAAATTACAGCAGCTTTGCATTTTGCCCAAAAATTGAGACCTTTGCAGCAACTTTTCAAAGTATTGTATTTGTAAAAAAAAGATGAAAAAACTTTTCCTGCTCATCACCCTTACCGCCATGCTGCTGAATGCACAGGCAGCAAGCAAGCCCCAAAGGCTCATGCGCATTACCGACCACATATCAATGGGAAGTAGCGAGAAGGGAGTTCTTGCGCTGCTATCGGGCACGCTGAACATGGCCGAAAAAAACGAGGTAAACGTAACCACCTTGGCGCGCTACAAGTACAACCGCGATATGATGGGCAGCGCCGTGCGCTACGATGCTGCCAAGCAGCAGTACTTTGCTCACTCGGCCGTTACCAAAATGTACGTGGTAGAAAATCCATCGCCGCTGTGGCCCTCCTGCCAGCGCTTGGAATTCTTTTTTTACAAGGAGTACGGCAGCACAAAGCCCTTTACCCTCTTTGCCATTTACGCGCTGCACAAGGTTGAGGTGGGCAACATGAACGCTATTTTTGAAAAAAGAGTGCAGGAAAGCACCGCCAATCGCAACGGCGAAGCGCCGCTTATACTCAACACCACCTACGATTTGCAAAACGGAAAGCCTGTGCCCGCCAAGCTGGCCACGTGGAAAATGGACACCAACCGCGAGGTGCTGTTTGTGCCCGACAACGGCACGCTCATTTTTGCCGAATATACCTACGTAGATGAGCAGGAGTACAAGGCCTGGCAGCTTGCCACCGAGGCCTACAAAAAAGCTATGAATATAAAGTAGTAAAATGTACAACACATCGTGGAATAACCCCTACAGCTCACGCCGGCTGCGCAACTCCTACCTGTCAACGGTGGTGAGTATTTCGCTCGTGCTGTTTATGCTGGGACTGATGGGCTTGCTGCTGCTCAACGCCAACCGCCTGTCGCGCTACGTGAAGGAAAATATTGGTTTTTCCGTTGTGCTGCAAGATAACGCCACCGAGGCCGACATTGCCTGGGTGCGCAAGCAGCTGGATGTGGCACCCTACGTGCGCGAAACCAAGTTTATTTCAAAAGATGCCGCCGCGCGTGAGCTGCGCGAAATGCTGGGCGAAGATTTTGTTGCATTTTTGGGCTACAATCCGCTGCCCGTATCCATTGAGGCCAAGCTCAACTACCGCTACGCTAACAACGACAGCATTTCCCTTATCGAAAAAGAGCTGTACGAATTTAAGCAGGTGCGCGAGGTTTCGTACCAAAAATCGCTCATCGGTTTAGTCAACGACAACATCAATAAAATTAGCGCCATACTGCTGCTGTTTAGCGCGCTGCTGTTTTTTGTTTCGCTGGCGCAAATCAACAACACCATTCGGCTTTCCATTTACTCGCGCCGCTTTATTATCAACACCATGAAGCTGGTGGGCGCCACGCGCGCCTTTGTTATAAAACCCTTTGTGGCCAAAAGCGCGCTGCACGGCATTATATCGGCGGTGGTGGCGCTGGCGCTGCTTGGCGGACTTTTTTACGGCGCGCGCAACCAAATGGGTAGCGAAATGTTGCAGCTCATTACGCCCGAAGTTATGGGCATTTTATTTTTGTGCGTGCTGGCGGTGGGCATTGCTGTGGGCGCGCTTTCCACCTACTTTGCCGTCAACAAATTTTTGGATATGAAAACAGACGAATTATACTACTAAGCTGCAAGTTTATAAAGTTTGTAAAGTAAAAAGAAAGTTACTTTATGAGCTTTAAAAACTTTACGAACTTTATAAACTAAAACATCATGGCAAAACAAGAAATTAAAAAAACCGAGGTAAAAAAAGCCAACCTTGCGCTTGGCGTGCACAACTATAAGCTGCTGCTTATAGGCTTTGGCATTATTGTGCTGGGATTTATCCTTATGAGCGGCGGCAAGGCAGCCGACCCGGCAGTGTTCAACGACGAGGAGCTGTACAGCTTTCGGCGCATTACGCTTGCGCCCATTGTGGTAATTTTGGGCTTTGCGTTCGAAATTTACGCCATAATGAAACGCCCGAAATAAATTCAAATTTCAGGTTCCAAATTTCAAATTAGGGGAATTTGATACTTGGAATTTTGAAACTTGGAATTTTGAAAATCTTTGAATCGAATTTTATGAGCTGGTGGGAAGCGTTGATTTTGGGCGTGCTGCAAGGGTTTACGGAGTTTTTGCCTGTAAGCAGCAGCGGACATTTGCAAATAGGGCAAGCCTTGTTTGGCTTGCAGGGCGAAGAAAATTTGACCTTTGCCGTGGCGGTGCATGCTGCCACCGTGTGCAGCACCATTGTGGTGCTGTGGAGTGAGGTGGCTAAGCTGTTCAAAGGCGCATTTCGCTTTGCTTGGAACGCCGAAACGCAGTACCTTGCCAAGCTTGCGCTATCCATGATTCCAGTGTTTATTGTGGGCGTTTTTTTCAAGGAGCAGGTGGAGCAAATTTTCGGCTCGGGCTTGCTGGTGGTGGGCGTTTGCCTGCTTGTTACCGCGCTGCTGCTGGCCTTTGCCTACTACGCCAAACCGCGCCCGAAAGAAAACATTTCCTTTTGGAGCGCCTTCATCATTGGCGTAGCGCAGGCCTGCGCCGTGCTACCTGGCTTATCGCGCTCGGGCACCACCATTTCTGTTGGTTTACTTTTGGGAAATAAAAAAGAGGCGGTGGCCAAATTTTCCTTTCTTATGGTGCTCGTTCCCATTTTGGGCGAAGCCTTTTTGGATTTAGCCAAAGGCGATTTTGCCGCAAGCAGCATTCCAGCAGCCTCGCTTGCCCTTGGATTTTTCGCCTCATTTGCCGCCGGTTGCGCCGCTTGCAAGCTGATGATTAACCTTGTGAGCCGCGGCAAGCTCATTTACTTTGCCGTGTATTGCGCCGTGGTGGGAGTTGCAACTTTGGTGCTGCTGTAATGGTTGCCGGCGCAGTTCTTCCCTTCGACAAACCCTACGGCTGGTCATCGTTTGACGCCATTCGCTACGTGCAGCGCATTATTCGGAAAAAAGCGGACGGAGAAAAATTTAAAATTGGGCACGCCGGCACGCTTGACCCGCTGGCTACCGGCCTGCTGCTCATCTGCATTGGCAAGGCCACCAAGCAGGCCGAAAGCTTGCAGGCCGAGCAAAAAGAGTACGTGGCCGATGTTTGCTTTGGCGCAACCACCGCTTCGTACGACTTGGAAACCGAGCCGATTGCTGTTCCCAACGCGCCTGCAGTAGCACGCGAACAGTTAGAAAATCAGCTGCAAAAAATGCTGGGCGAGCAGCAGCAAATGCCGCCAAATTTTTCGGCCAAGCAAATTGACGGGCAGCGCGCCTACACGCTTGCGCGAAAAGGCGTCGATGTAAATGTAAAGCCTTCATTTATAAATATTTACGATTTGCAATTGCTGAGTTTTGAGTATCCTTACGCAAGAATATTGGTGCGTTGCAGCAAGGGAACCTACATTCGCTCGCTGGCAAACGATTTGGGAATTTCGCTAAAATCCAGCGCCTACCTTTGTGGCCTGCGCCGCACGGCAAGCGGTAATTTTACTATTAATCAAAGCGTTAATATTGAGCAGCTTGATATTTTTTTGCAGTAAACTTTGTTAAAAGTTGAAACAAAAACGCTTTTTTTGCGTATAAGCCTTGTTGTCTTTCTTTTTTTGTTGCTAATTTCATTCCCCCTATCCTATGAAGCTTTCGCAGTACAAGTTCGCCCTGTCGCCCGACTTGATAGCCAAATTTCCAACGCCCAACCGCGATGAATCGCGCCTGCTCGTACTGCACCGAAAAACGGGAAAAATTGAGCACCGCGTGTTCAAGGATATTCTTAGCTACTTCAACGATGGCGATGCCATGGTGTTCAACAATACCAAGGTTTTTCCCGCCCGTTTATACGGAAATAAGGAAAAAACCGGCGCGCAAATTGAAATATTTTTGCTGCGCGAGCTGAACCGCGAGCAGCGCCTATGGGACGTGCTGGTGGACCCGGCGCGCAAAATTCGCATTGGCAACAAGCTTTACTTTGGCGACGACGATTTGGTGGCCGAGGTAATTGACAACACTACCTCACGCGGTCGCACGCTGCGCTTCCTTTTCGATGGCGACCACGATAAGTTTAAAAAATTGCTTTATAAATTAGGCGAAACGCCCATTCCACGCTGGGTGCGCCGCGAAGTGGTGCCCGAAGATGCCGAGCGCTACCAAACTATTTTTGCCAAGCACGAAGGCGCGGTGGCTGCGCCGTTTGCCGGCCTGCACTTTAGCCGCGAGCTGATGAAGCGCTTCGAAATTAAGGGAATTAACATGGCCGAAGTTACGCTGCACTTGGGTTTGGGCAGTTTCCGCATTATTGATGTGGAGGATTTGACCAAGCACAAAATGGACTCGGAGCAGGTGGACATTACGCCCGAAGCGGCAAAGGTGGTAAATGCGGCGAAGATGGCCAAGAAAAATGTGTGCGCGGTGGGCACTACCGTGCTGCGCGCGCTGGAAACAAACGTTACCACGCTCAACACCATAAACCCCTACAGCGGCTGGACAAACAAGTTCATTTTTCCGCCCTACGATGTGGCGGTGCCCACGCACCTGGTTACCAACTTTCACCTGCCGTACTCCACGCTGCTGATGATGGTTTCGGCGTTTTCGGGGCACGAGCTCATTATGGACACCTACCAAAAAGCCATGAAGGAAAAGTACCGCTTTGGCAGCTACGGTGATGCCATGATGATTTTGGACTAAGTTAATGGAGAGTTGAAAATTGAGAATGAAAAAAAAGTCTAAGAAGTTTAGGAATAAAACCTTCCTAAATTTCTTAGACTTCCTAATCTTCCTCTCTTTAATTTTCAACTCTCCACTCTCAATTCTCAACTGCCTTTAGGCTTAAGTCCAAACTTTTGATTTGGTGCGTAAGCGCGCCCACCGAAATGTAGTCCACGCCGCACTGGGCGTACTGCCGCAGCGTGCTGAGCGTAATGCCACCCGAGGATTCTACCTCGTACTTTCCGCCAATCATTTCTACCGCCTTGCGCGTATTTTCTACCGAAAAATTGTCGAGCATAATGCGAAAAACGTTGCTCAACTTTCCGAGCGAAAGTACTTTTTCAATATCTTCGAGCGAGCGAACTTCCACCTCTATTTGCAGATTTCGTCCTGTTTTTTGCAGGTAATCCTGCGCATTTTTTATGGCTTGCACAATGCCGCCCGAAAAATCCACGTGGTTGTCCTTTATCAGTATCATGTCGTAAAGGCCCATGCGGTGGTTGCCGCCGCCGCCAAGCGTTACCGCCATTTTTTCGAGCACGCGCAGGCCGGGCGTGGTTTTGCGCGTATCAATTACCTTCGTTTTTAGCCCCTGCAATTCTTTTGTATATACGGCGGTTTGCGTGGCCACGCCGCTCAAGCGCTGCATAAAGTTGAGCGCCAAGCGTTCGGCTTGCAGCAGCGAAGTTACTTTTCCGGTAACGTAAAACGCCACATCGCCAACCTTGATGCGTGCACCGTCGGCTATGCGCTGGTCAAAAGCTACGCTTGGGTCTAACTTTTGAAAAATGCGCTTGGCCACTTCCACGCCGGCAATTACGCCTTCCTGCTTTACCAGCAGCTGCATTTTTCCTGTTGCGCTGTGCGGAATGCAGGCGAGCGAGGTGTGGTCGCCATCGCCAATGTCCTCGCGAATGGCAAGGTCAATAATGTTGTCAATAAGTTGCTCCATGTATTTACTATTTTCTACTTATTATTGACGAATCTTAAATAATAAATCATCAATAATAATTTGTCAATTCTTTTCTTCTATGCGCAGCTGCTGAACGGCGTAGCCGCTTTTGTGCGCGTGAAGAAAAATGGTGGTGCGAAAGCGCTTGCCGCTTGATGTGGTAAGGTGCCCAATGCAGTAGTGCTTGCTGCCCCTGCTGCCTACGTGAATGTTGGAGTGCGCTGTGGGGTTGTGCTGCTCAAAAAATGCTTTGACCAGCGCAATGGCTTCGGCTGCGGGGCAATTTTTTTCGAGGTCGGGGAGCTGCAGCTCCACATTGCTGTCGAGGTGCTCTGCAAACTTTGCCCAGTCGGCAGCCAGCACATGCTCCGAAATTTCATTAAAAACATTGGCCACTGCGCCGGGCTTTTCGGCCCTTGTGGGCACCGAAAACAGCAGCGCCAATGCCACGAAAAACAGCGTTATCTTTGCCATAGCTTTCATGGTGGTAAAATTTATCCTACAAAGATAGCAATTTTTTTATGGTGGGTGGTGCACTTTTGGCTATCCGTTATTCGGCAGCGGACATCTCATAAAGGCTTTCGGGGGCAATATCCACGCCGTTAGCCCACTCAATTGTCCAATCGTTTACCTTAAACTGCTTAAATAAGTTCACATCTTTTAGCGCGCCAAAAATATTCCCGCGCAACTTTTTTTCAAGGTTCACCACTTTGTGCACACCATCGTTGAACGTGAATGCGATGCTATAATCGCCCACATACTCCGCTGCTGTTACATATATAATGCTATTCGTCATGGCAATTCCATAAAATCGGCTTACTTCTGGCATGGCGATATTTTTTTACAAATATAGCACAGATTTTTTCTTTATTTTTGAAAAAAAGAGAAAAAGCTGTAACACTTCCCAAAAACCATCGTTTATAGAGTAGAGAGCAAGGCAAAAATGGAGGTTAACATTCAAAACTTGATAGCACAGTGCCGAAAAGGGCAGCCCCGCGCGCAGCAGCAGCTGTACGCGCAGTGCTACAAGCCGGTGTACAACACCTGCCTGCGCCTGCTGGGACACACAGCCGAGGCCGAGGACGCCCTGCAGGAAACCTTTATAAAGGCCTTTGAAAAAATGGCGCTGTACAGCGAGGATAGCAACTTTTACGCCTGGCTCACGCGCATTGCCGTCAACACCGCGCTGGACAGGCTAAAGCAAAAGCGCATGCAGCTATTTCCGTTGGACGAAAATATGGCTGCCGAACCGTCCACAACCGCCGTGCGCGAGGAGGAGCTGAGGCTCAAAGTGCAGCAGGTCAAAAACGCCATTATGCGCCTATCTACCGGCTACCGAGTGGTGCTGAGCCTAAAGCTGCTCGAAGGTTTTGACTACGAAGAAATATCGGAAATACTGAAAATAACGCCCGTTGCCGTGCGCACGCAGTACTCACGCGGCAGGCAAAAGTTGTTAGAAATGTTGAACAAGGAAGACTAAGAAGTCTAAGAAGATTAGGAATTTTTATTCTTAAACTTCTTAGACTTCCTAAATCTTCCGAATCTTCTTAAACTTTATGTTAGAGCAATTTGTAAACAATCACCGCCCCGAGTTTGACTCCGAAGAGCCCGCCGCAGGGCACGTGCTGCGCTTTGCCAAGCGAATGAAGGCGGCAAAGGTAAAGCATTACCGGCTGCGCTACCTTTCGGCGGCGGCGGCAGTGGCGCTGCTGTTGGTGGGCGTAGGCATTTTTTACCAGCAGCAAAAATGCCCCATGAGCGAAGAAATGCGCGAGGTGCAGCAGCACTACGGCAAGCTGCTGCTGCTGGAGCAGGAAAAGCTGAACGCCGTGCTTGCCAAGGTTGACGCGCAAACCCGCAAGGAAGTGATGAGCGATGTGAGGCAAATGCTGAGCGAAAGCGCCATTTCGACCAACAACCTGCTGTGCTACGAAAAAAGTAACCCAACAGTAGTGGCCGCCTTAGTAACCGAGTACACCTCCAAAATAGAGCAGCTGCAGCTGCTGGAGCAAGTGCTGCAAAGCAATGAAATGCAACAAGAAGTTTAAGAAGGTTAGGAAGATTACGAAATTTTATTCTTAAACTTCTTAGACTTCCTAAACTTCCTCTTTATAGTCAAACAATTTAAAACCTTTACCACCATGAAACACTTAGTAATTTTTTTAGCGGCAGCGCTCATAAGCCTGTCGGCGTATAGCCAAAAGAGCTACGAAAAGGAGCTTTCGGCAGAAGCAAATGCCGAGCTGCAGGAAGACTTAAAGCAGCTACAAAAAGAATATCAAGAGGAAATTCAGCAGCTGCGTACCGAGCAGCAAGAGGAGCTGCAGCGAATGCATGAAGAGCAGCAACAACTTCAAATAGAGCTACAGCAGCAGCAGCAGGAACAGCAGCAACTCATGGTGGAGGCTATGGAGCAGGCAGAGGAGATGAGAAAAATGACGATGGAGGTGCGAGAAAAAAAGAAGGGTAATTCGTTCGGAAAATACGAAGCCTCCGAAACCAAAACCTACAACTTTACGTTAGAAAAAAACGCCGCCTTGGAAATCGACAACAAGTTTGGCAGCATTACCGTTACAGAGTGGGACAAACCCGAGCTGCAAATGGTGGTGGAGCGCAAGGTAATTTCGCGAGAATCGCAGGAGTACGCCAAAAAGCGGTTGGCATGCATTAAAATTGAAGTCGAAAAAAAAGGCCAGAAAGTAGAGGTCGAAACCGAAATAGACTGCGAGGGCAGCAGCCGAAATACCGAGCTCAAAATTACCTACACCGTTTTTGCGCCAAAGGGAACAGCGTATGAGTTGGAGCAAAAATTTGGCAACATTGCCCTAAAAACCAACATTTTGGGCAAGCTAAAAGCCGAGGTAAAGCACGGCAGCTTTACCGCTGCCGAAAGCTTAGGAAAATTTGCCGATGTTGAGGTGGAATTTGGTAACGCAAACATTTCCCAAGCGCAAAATTTAAACCTAACATCGAAGCACGGCAAAGCCACGGTAAATTTCGCCAAGCGGCTGAACCTACGCACCGCTTTTTCCAAAGCCAACATCGGCAGCATCGATTCGCTCGTGGGCGAAGCCAAGCACGGCAGCTTCAGCGTTGAACGTGTGGCGGACATGAGCATGAAGTTTGAATTTTCCGGCGTAAAAATAAGCCGGATAGAGCGTTCGCTAAACCTTGCCGCCAAGCACGGCAGCGTAAATGTAGAAAACGTAAACGACAATTTTTCAAACATAAAAGTAAGCGCCGAATTTGGCAGCATTACGCTGGGTATGAGCGCTGTGCAAAACCTTAGCTACAGCGCGTACAGCCAATTTGGCGATATAAATATTCCTGCATCGTGGAAGCCCAATGCATCAAAGTCAGAAGTTGGCGGCGGCGGAACAACGATGATATACGCCGGAAATTTTCCTATGTTTATAGAGAAAAAAGATGTGAATAAAAAGGAAATACAAGGCACACTGGGCAACGGCGCAAGCAAGCTGGAGGCGCGCGCCAAGCACGGCAGCGTAACCATAAAGTAAAACGGAGCGAGCTGCTTCGGCAGTCCACCGTTGAGCGGCACAAAAATGCCGCTTTTTTTGTATCTTTGTACCTGTTCTCTCAAAATTTTTACCACATGAAAATCGCCATCATAGGCGCCGGCAATATGGGCGGCGCCATTGCTCTCGGGCTTTTGCAAAACAAAGCGGTTGAGGCAAAAAATCTTTACGTAGCCGACCTCAACGCAGCTGCCTTGGCGCCGCTAAAAGCCCTCGGCGCACAAACTTTTGCGCTCGCCACCGAAGCCGTAAAGGAGGTTGACCT
>JAITVR010000251.1 GCA_031285695.1 Prevotellaceae bacterium | reverse complement strand
GTAAGCGCATTGGCTGCGCCTGTGTGTCAAGAGCTTAATATTCCACTCATTGGGCGATTTATTTACATTGAAACCAACAAGCCCGACGAAGGCAGCCGCGCTGATGCTATTGGAAAGTCATTTTGCACTGATTATAAAAGTGTTGACCTTACCGAGTTATACCTTTACACCAAAAATACGATAGAGGAAAACGCTGAGGAAAACGCCGCTGCGGAGCTCAGCTACCGCATTAGATTGGGTAACATAAAAGCAAGATTGCGAATGATTTATCTGTACAACCTTGCGCAGCAGCACAGCGGCTTGGTGCTGAGCACCGACAACTACACCGAGCTGCTGCTTGGCTACTGGACGCTGCACGGCGATGTGGGCGACTACGCTCCTGTGGCTTCGCTTTGGAAAACAGAGGTTTACGAACTGTCAAAATGGCTTATTGAAAATGATTTAGTGTTTCTTGAGCAGCAAAGCGCCCTGCAACGCTGCGTGGAGGCCGTGCCCACCGACGGCCTGGGCACTACCAGCAGCGACCTTGAGCAGCTGCGCGCCGCCACCTACGCCGAGGTGGACACTCTTCTCCAACATTACCTTACCGGCAAGCGCGACAAAAACTTAGTGGAGCACCCCGTGATTCAGCGGCACTTGCGCTCAGCATTTAAGAGAAATAACCCGCACAATGTGGCAAGGGAAAGGATTTGTTGAGAATGACAATAAAATACATAATTTCCAAAAAACAAAAACTTACTATGAAAAAAGTCTTATTTGCTACATACGTATGCGGCAAAATTTTCATCAGTAGGTAGCAAAACTGACATACGGACGCGGCAAAATTTACATGCGTATGTAAATTTCACTACATACGCATGTGGCTGCAAAGCAAAAAACGAGGCTCGAAGTGAGCCTCGTTTTTTATTCCTCGTCCAACCGCTTTTTGTGCTTCAGCTTCCGCACGTACTGCTTTGCGCTTTTGTGCACCTTATGCATGGCGTGAAAGCCCGCTCCGCGAACCTCCTGCTCCAGCTCGCGGCTTGCCATGCGGTTAGCCCGCAGGTAGTCGGCAAGGGTTATGCGGTTCTTTTTCTTCAACTTGGATTTTGAAATCAGAAACTTGGAATCATTAGTACCCCGTATAGCTGCTTGGGCTCAGCGCCCTCAGCTCCGTTTTCACGCTTTCGCTCACGTTCAGCTCATCAATAAACTGCGCAATGCTGCGCTGCGTAATGGCTTCGTTGGTGCGGGTAAGCGCCTTAAGCGCCTCGTAGGGCTTGGGAAAAGCCTCGCGCCGCAAAATGGTTTGAATGCCCTCGGCCACCACCGCCCAGTTTTCCTCTAAGTCAGAGTTTATTTCCGACTCATTAATAATGAGCTTGTTCAGCCCCTTCAAAATAGAGGCGTAGGCAATGGCAATGTGCCCCAGCGGCACGCCAATGTTGCGCAGCACAGTGCTATCGGTCAAGTCTCTTTGCAGGCGCGATACGGGAAGCTTGGCGGCCAAGTGCTCAAGTAGGGCGTTGGCAATGCCCAAGTTGCCCTCGGCGTTTTCAAAGTCAATAGGGTTTACCTTGTGCGGCATGGCGGACGAACCCACTTCGCCCTCCTTTATTCTTTGCTTAAAGTAGCCCATCGAGATGTACGTCCACACATCGCGGCTAAGGTCTATCAATATGTTGTTCAAACGCTTGAGAGCATCGAACGTGGCGGCAAGGTTGTCGTAGTGCTCAATTTGCGTGGTGGTTTGCGAGCGGCTTAAGCCTAATGTGCCGTTTACAAAACCGTTGGCAAACTCCACCCAATCCACCTGCGGGTACTCGGCCTTGTGCGCGTTGAAGTTGCCCGTAGCACCGCCGAACTGAGCCGAAAAGGGTACGATTTTGAGTAGCGACAGCTGCTTTTCCAACCGCTCTACAAACACGTAAAACTCTTTGCCCAAGCGGGTAGGGGAGGCCGGCTGTCCGTGCGTGTGCGCCAGCATGGGCACGCTTTTCCACTCGCGCGAAAGCTCGTGCAGCTTGGTGTACAGCGCGTCAAACTGCGGGTAAAATACGTTTTCCAAAGCTTCGCGCAAGCTCAGCGGAGTAGCGGTGTTGTTCACGTCCTGCGAGGTAAGCCCAAAGTGAATAAACTCCAGCCACTTGCCAAGTCCCAAAGCCTCAAACTTTTCCTTCAAAAAATACTCAACCGCTTTAACATCGTGGTTGGTCGTTTTTTCGGTTTCTTTTACCTTTAATGCATCGCTTTCGCTAAAGTTTTGGTAAACTTCGCGCAGCTGCGCAAAAACGCTTTTATCTATGCCAACCAGCTGCGGCAAAGGAATTTCGCACAGCGCAATAAAGTATTCTACTTCCACCTGCACGCGGTAGCGAATGAGCGCAAACTCCGAAAAGTACGCGGCCAGCTCCTGCGTTTGTCTTCTGTAGCGCCCGTCAACAGGCGAAATGGCGGTAAGAGGGGAGAGGTTCATAGTTTTTTTCTTGGTTTAAGGTGCAAAAGTAGCACAAATTTTCTAATTTTGCAGCTTACAATCCAAAAGCACCGCCATGAGCGTAACCATTTCCGCCGTTTCGTACTTAAATGCTGCACCTTTGGTGTATGGAATACAGCAAACTCTTGTTAGCGAAGAAATTAAGCTATCGTTGGACATTCCCGCGCTTTGCGCCCAAAAGTTGCTCACCGGCGAGGCTGATATTGCGCTTACGCCCGTTGCTGCCATTCCGCAAGGCAATGATTATAAAATTATTACCGATTTTTGCATTGGCGCAGTAGGCAAAGTTGCCACGGTTTGCCTTTTTGCCAACAATCCCGTAGAAAGCCTGCATACCATTTACTTAGACGCACATTCGCGCACCTCGGTAATGCTCATTCGGCTGCTTGCACGCGATTTTTGGCACATAAAGCCTAACTTTAAGCAAATTACTAATTATGCTGAAGTTGAGTACCTTAAAGAGGGAGTTGGCTGCGTACTTATTGGCGATAAAACCTTTGGGCTTGCGCAAAAATTTACCCACATTTACGACCTTGCCGAGGCTTGGATTTCGCACACCGGTTTACCCTTTGTATTTGCCGCTTGGGTGGCGCGCGCAGGCGTTTCGGGTGAAATTATTGAGCGCTTAAATCAATCTTTACAGTTTGGTATTCAGCATATTGATAAAGTTATTGTCGAGCAAACAACAAAGTATCGCGATGTAGATGTGGCGCATTACCTCAAGCACAACATCAGCTATCCGCTCAATGATAGCAAGCGCGAGGGATTGCGATTATTTCTTGAAAAAATAAACAAAGAAAAAATGGGATAAATTAAATCTCGTATAAAACCATCTATTTAATATAATATAAATTATCAAACAAAAATATAAATATTAAAACATTGTTATACAGATACTTTATACATCTTTCGTACAACGGCACAAATTACCACGGTTGGCAAATTCAGCACAACGCGCACACCGTGCAGGCTGAGCTAAACCGCGCGCTGAGTTTACTGCTTGGTCATGAGGTTGATACGCTCGGCTGCGGCCGCACCGACACTGGCGTTCACGCACGAAAATATGTGGCGCATTTTCACACGCCAAAAATACTTGATACAACAGAAATTGTACTGAAAATCAACAAAATGCTGCCGCATGATATTTCTGTTTACGACTTGCATAAGGTAAATCTTGAAACCAACGCCCGATTTGATGCCCGTTCGCGCACCTACAAGTACTTCATTACCAATGTGAAAAATCCATTTTTGCAAGAATTTACAACTTTTATTCGTTTTCAGCTCAATCTTGAAGCCATGAATTCGGCTGCTGCACTGCTTTTGAAGCAAACGGACTTTACCTCGTTTGCCAAGCTGCACGGCAACGCCAAAAACAACGATTGCGCCGTAACAGAAGCATATTGGTCTGTAAACGAAGATAATAACACCATTGTTTTTACCATTTCCGCCAACCGATTTTTGCGTAATATGGTGCGCGCCATTGTGGGAACGCTTTTAGATGTTGGTCGCGCGAAAATTTCAATTGCTGATTTCAAGCGCATCATGGAGAAAAAAGACCGCAGCGCATCAAGCACTTCTGCGCCTGCGCAAGGGCTCTTTTTGTGGAACGTAAAATATTGATAAAGAGATAAAACGTGAAATTTTCATCTCTTTATCAATTTGTCATTTTATCTCTTTAATTTTGATTCAAATTCTCACCACCAATGACGGCTCGCATACTATTATAAACGAGCAGTTTAACGAGACTTATCACTCCGAGCGCGGCGCTATTTTAGAGTCTCGGCACGTATTTATTGAGGCGGGATTTCAGCAAGTTCAGAAATCACAAGTAGCTGTATTTGAGGTTGGTTTTGGTACAGGCTTAAACGCTTGGTTAACCTTACTCGAAGCTGAAAAAACTGGTCAACATGTTTACTACGAAAGCATTGAGTTGTATCCCATTGAACTTTCTACCTCAAATGCGCTTAACTTTTCCACGCTTACAGGTAGTGATTTTCAGCGCTTTCCCCTACTCCACCTCAGCGAATGGAACAAGCCTGTAGCCATAAGTCCTCACTTTACGCTTCATAAAGTTAATGTTAATCTACTGAATTACAATCCACAACAAAATTTTGATGTAGTATATTTCGATGCTTTTTCGCCCGACACTCAGCCCGAATTGTGGAGCAAGGAAGTTTTTGATAAAATTTATAAATCGCTTAATAATAATGGATTATTAACAACTTATTCAAGTAAAGGTTTAGTTAAACAAAACCTTCGAGCAGCGGGTTTTACTGTGCAGCGACTTCAAGGCGCAGGCGGCAAGCGGCACATGCTAAGGGCTACGGCAAGCAAGCAGTAGCACAGCGCAAAAGAATTTTTATTAACGCTTTTTGGCTTAGCTTTTCCGCAATTTTGCTTACCTTCGCGTTTCAAAAAATGAAGCATTTGCAACAAATTGATACAACAATGAAGCCATTTTTCGTTGGCAACATAAAGGTAGAACTTCCTATTATTCAAGGTGGTATGGGCGTTGGGGTTTCGCTTTCGGGCTTGGCCTCGGCGGTAGCCAACGAGGGCGGTATAGGCGTTATTTCCTGCGCGGGAATAGGTTTGCTGTACAAGCAAACTCCCGGTGATTACCTCAAAAACAGCATTTTTGGGCTAAAAGAGGAGCTGCGCAAGGCGCGCGAAAAAACCAAAGGTATCATTGGTGTAAACATCATGGTGGCGCTGACCAACTTTGCCGACATGGTGCGCACAGCCATTGCCGAAAAGGCCGATATTATCTTTGCCGGCGCGGGTTTGCCACTGGATTTGCCTTCGTACCTTACGCCCGACAGCAAAACGCTGTTGGCGCCCATTGTATCCTCGGCACGTGCGGCAAAAGTGCTGTGCGAAAAGTGGTTGAGCAACTACCGCTACCTTCCCGACATGATTGTGGTGGAAGGCCCAAAGGCGGGCGGACATCTTGGCTTTAAACCGGAGCTGCTTGAGGACGAAAACCAATCGTTGGAACAGTTAGTGCCTGAAGTAGTGAAAGTTGCCGAGCAGTACAGCAGCCAAAAAGCAATTCCGGTAGTTGCCGCAGGCGGCATTGCCAACGGCGAAGACATACGCCGCTTTATGCAGCTGGGTGCAGCGGGCGTGCAAATGGGCAGCATTTTTGTAACCACGCACGAGTGCGACGCCTCGCCCGTGTTCAAGCAAGCGTACATCGACTCCCGTCAAAAGGACATCATGATTATCCAAAGCCCCGTGGGCATGCCGGGGCGCGCCATCAACGGCGAGTTTATTAACAGCGTAAATCAGGGCAACGAAAAACCCAAAAATTGCCCCTTTAACTGCATCAAAACCTGCGACTACACCAAAAGCCCCTACTGCATTATCATGGCGCTGTACAACGCCGCCAGGGGCAACATGAGCAAGGGCTACGCTTTTGCCGGCGCAAACGCCTATTTGGCCGAAAAAATCAGCAGCGTGCACGAGGTTATTGCTCAGCTAAAGAGCGAGTTTGCCTTGGCTGTTGTAAAAAATTCGTAAAAAATTACAATTGAAAATTGTTCACTTTTAGGTAAATCTTGCCCGTTGTCATGCTGAGCTTGTCGAAGCATCTCGCATTAGCACGGTAGTAGCGTGAGATTCTTCGCTTCGCTCAGAATGACAACGAGGAAACCAAAGGTACATATTTCAAAAAAAAATTACAAAAAAATCCTTTTTTCTGCTGCTTTTTCCTCCTTTTTTCCTACTTTTACAAATTCTTACACGCTAAGATTTTTGAACAACTATGGAGGCCTACCGAAAGTTAACCAATGACGAGATTGCTACCCTCGAAAAGCAGTACTGCCGCTGCACAGACTGGAGTGATATTGCTGTGGCACAAAGTTTTACACCGCAGCACATTCGCAACGTTAACTTTTCGGGAAAAGTTAAGTTAGGTACGTTTACCAAAACTATTTCGCTACCCGGTGGTTTGCAGCGCAATACGGGTATTTCAAACGCCAATATTCACAACTGTGAAATTCGTAACAATGTGTATATTAATAATATACGCAGTAGTATAGCCAACTACATTGTGGACGAGGATAGCGTGATTGAAAACGTTGATATTCTTGTAACCGAGGAAAAGTGCAGCTTTGGTAACGGTATTCGAGTTAATGTAATCAATGAAATGGGCGGTCGTGAAGTGCCTATTTACAATGAATTATCGGCACAGGTAGCGTACATTATTGCGCTGTACAGGCATCGCCCCGAGGTGATAAAGCGTTTGTTTAAGTTAATTGACGAATACGCTGAGGCACAATCATCTGATATGGGTTACGTGGGCAAAAATGTGCACCTTACCAACTGCCGCACGCTGCGCAACGTGGTTTTTAAAGAGAGCTGCGTGATTAACGGTGTGTATAAGCTTGGCGATGGCACAGTTAACAGCGCTCCCGAAGCCCCTACCTACGTTGGGCAGGGCGTAATTGCCTCAAATTTTATTTTTGCCGAAGGCTCGCACATTACCGATGGCGTCATTGTTGACCACTGCTACGTGGGGCAAGGTTGCCAGCTGGGCAAAATGTACTCCGCCGAGCAGTCGCTGTTTTTTGCCAATAGCACTGGTTTTCACGGCGAAGCCTGCTCCATTTTTGCCGGCCCGTTCACGGTTACGCACCACAAGTCCACGCTGCTTATTGCCGCCGTGTACTCGTTTTTCAACGCAGGCAGCGGCTCCAACCAAAGCAACCACATGTACAAGTTAGGGCCTATCCATCAGGGAGTTTTGGAGCGCGGCTGCAAAACCGCCAGCGACTCGTACCTGCTGTGGCCGGCCAAAATCGGCGCGTTTACGGTAGTTATGGGGCGGCACGACAGAAATTCCGACACTTCCGACCTTCCATTTTCTTACCTTATTGAAAATGAAAATAGTAGCGTGCTTGTTCCGGGGGTAAATTTGCGCAGCGTAGGTACTATTCGCGATGCGCAAAAGTGGCCTAAGCGCGATATTCGCAAAGCTAAACAAAAGCGTGATTTAATCAACTTTAACCTACTGAGCCCCTTTACTATACACAAAATGCAGAAGGGGCGCAACCTGCTGCTCAAGCTGCAGCAGCATTCGGGTGCAACTTCCGAATTTTACTCCTACCACAGCACGCTCATTAAGCGCACTTCGCTCGAAAACGGCATAAAGCTGTACGAAATGGGTATTACCAAATTTTTAGGTAACTCACTCATTAGCAAACTTGAAAAAGCCGCTTCGCTAAAAACAAACGATGATATTCGTCGTGCGCTGCAACCCGATTCGCAAGTTGGGCTTGGAGAATGGGTGGACATTGCCGGCATGATAGCGCCGCAAACCGAGCTCACGCGCCTGCTTGATGATGTTGAAAACGGCACGCTCGCTACGCTAAAAGATGTGGAGGCGCGCTTTGAGCAAATGCACAGAAGCTACTACGATTACGAGTGGACATGGGCTGCCCAGCTGCTAAAGGAGAACTTTAATAAATCACTGGAAAATTTTACTGCTCAAGATGTTATAAATTGTATAGAGCAGTGGAAAAAAAGTGTGGTGGAGCTGGACGAAATGCTGTACGCCGATGCCAAAAAGGAGTTTACGCTCAGCGCAAAAACGGGCTTTGGCGTGGACGGCAACGAGGAATCGAAGCTGCAAGACTTTGAGCAAGTGCGGGGTCCCTTTGAGCAAAATGCTTTTGTGGCCGAAGTTACTAACCACATTGCCCGAAAAACCGCGTTGGGAGATAGCATGATAGAGAAAATGAAAGAGATAAAATAATTTCAAATTTCAGATTCCAAATTTCAAATTATTTTGTGCAGTTTACCCAATTTGGAATTTGAAACTTGAAATTTGAAATCAAATAAACGGATGTAACTACTTAATAATCAAACATTTATGAGATTAATTATTCAGCCTTCGTCAGAGCTAATTGCGCAGTGGACAGCCGCATACATTGCCGCCAAAATAAAGAGCTTCAACCCTACTCCCGACAAGCCTTTTGTGCTCGGTTTGCCTACAGGTTCAAGCCCGCTCGGCACGTACAAGGAGCTGATTAAGATGAACAAAGCCGGCAAAATTTCCTTTGCTAACGTGGTAACTTTCAACATGGACGAATATGTTGGCTTGCCCAAGGAGCACCCCGAAAGCTACTACAGCTTCATGTGGGGTAACTTCTTCAACCACATTGATATAAAAAAGGAAAACGTAAATATTCTCAACGGCAACGCGCCCGACCTTGCTGCCGAATGCGCTCGCTATGAGGCAAAAATCAAGAGCTACGGAAAAATCAACCTGTTTTTGGGCGGCATTGGCCCCGATGGGCACATTGCCTTCAATGAGCCCGGCTCGTCCATTGCCTCGCGCACGCGCGTGCAAACGCTGGCGCAGGACACCATTATTGCCTACTCGCGCTTTTTCGGCAACGACCTAAATCAGGTTCCCAAAACTGCGCTGACCGTAGGCGTGGCCACGGTTTTAGATGCTGAGGAAGTGCTGATTGT
>JAITVR010000138.1 GCA_031285695.1 Prevotellaceae bacterium | reverse complement strand
GAGTCGTGAAATACCACTTTTTGTTCGCTTTTTTGCAGCTGTAACTTTCCTTCATCAATCAAACTCGCAATGTACTCGGTGTGGTGCAGCACCGGAATGTTGAGCTTATACGTATCCTTAAAAACCTTGTAGCAAATGGGGCAGGATGTAACCAAAATTTTTGCGCCGGAATTATTTATCAGCTCCGTGTTTTTTGCAATGAGCGGCTGCGCGGTTTGCTCCTCGCCTGCCTGCATGAGCGGGCGGCCGCAGCAAATGGTGGCTTCCTCGTCTAAGAATTTGAACTTATCGCCCGAGGCTTGCAGAATTTTTTGCATAGCCTTTTTTGTGTTGGGCGTGAGGTGCGTCATGCAACCTACAAAGTACAGCACATCTACGTTTGCAGGCGCGCTTTCTACTTTTTGCAAATAATTATATTGGTTATCGGCAAGCAAATCTTGCGAAATGTTTTTTACATTTTGCTTCAGCTTTACCGAATCAATTCCCACGGGGCAGGCCTGCACGCAGCGGCTGCACATGAGGCAGTAGCTGGCGTTGTGGCGCGACTGGGTGTAGTTCCACCAGCGAATATTGCGCGTAAAGCTGATGGTGGCGTTGTCGCGCAGGCGAGCTGCGGTAACCATTTGGCAGGGGTCGAGGCACATGCCGCAGCGCGAGCAGGAGTAAATTTCTACCTTTGCGTAGCCCGAATTTTTGCGGTGCGCGCGAATGCCGGCGTTGCGCAAAATGATGAGAAAAATTTCGGATAAAATGTGCGTGAATCTTGACCAGGGGAACATCAAAAAAAACAGCATGAGGCAGCAGGAGTACGCCCACCAAATGGGGCGCACAAGCGCATCGTTGGCGAGAAAAAGGTTGAAGCTTTCAAAAATCATGCTGAAGCTGCGCGTGAGAAATCCGCCGCCGCCAACTTCGGAGGTAAAGCTTTCGGCCAAAAAGCGCAGCGGAAAAATGAGCCACAGCGAGTAAACTGCAATCCTATCGTTCCACTTGAGCTTGGTGGTGCGCTGCATGCCAAATAATTTTTTGCGAAAGCGCTTAATAAGGGCTAGCGCTACGCCCGACAGCACCATGAGCAGAAAAAAATCCATGAGGAAAAAGAAGAGCGCGCCGCGCAACGTTTCGCCGGATTCCATCATGAAGTAGCGGAAAAATATGGGAAAATACGGCAGGTTGAGGCGGTGCGGACAGAAAAAAGATACCTCGAAGTGCCCCAACACAATGAGCATGAACCAACCAAAGGCAATGCTGGTGTGCATGTAGCCAAGTACCCAATTTTTGCGCCAAATTTTTACGTGAAAAAGGCAGTCGGCAAAAATATCTTTTACAGATTTTAAAATTTTCCACGAAAAAAGATGCAAGGCCAGCTTCTTTTTATCGGCCCAAGGCAGCGAATTTACCACGCGCACAACGGACAGCGCAAGCCAGCCCAGCACAAAGATGAGGCCAATGGTGTAGGGCAATACAAACGGGTCGTAGCTAAATCTTTCTATCATCGGTTGGGTGTAACTTATCGGTTAATTGCTCCTTTGCAACGGGTTGTTTGAGCAGCTTACTTATTTGAAGCACTACGTTGCGCGTGCTCACGCCTTTGGGGCACACCATTTGGCACTTGCCGCACAGCATGCAGCGGGTAATGGTTTCGCGCAGCGGCTCTACCTCGCCGCGCCTTACCATGAGCTGAATTTTGCGCAGGTTGTACTCCGTAAAATTCCCTGCCGAGCAGGTTGCAGTGCACGAGCCGCAGGCAATGCAGTAGGTAAAGCTGCGCTCCTGCTGCGCTACTTTTTTGGCAACATCAAAATTTGCGTTGTCCAAATTTACCGTGCCGCTGTCTAACTTTGTATATCCGAATTTGCTGCTCATGTTTACTTCGTCAAGTACGATAAAACTTCGGCGGCAGCGGCGCGCGCATCGGCCAGCGTTTCGGGAATTGTTTTTGGTCCCGTACAAGTTCCCGCCAAAAAAAGTCCCTGCGTGCTGGTAAAGTTGCGCAGGTTGTACGCATTTTGTCCGTTGAAAAAGCGGTCGCTGCCTTGCTCAATTTTCAACTTTTTGGCTAATGCTACACCGCTGCTGCACGGCTCCATGCCGGTCATCAGCACCAGCATGTCCACGGTTAACTTCAGCGGTTTTCCAAGCAGCGTATCCTCTGCTTTTATTTGCAATCGCCCGTCCTTTGTTTCGGCTGCTTCGGATAGGCGACCACGCACAAACTGTACGCCGCAGGAGGTTTGCGCCTCGTGGTACATGTCCTCAAACTTGCGGTCGAACATGCGCAAATCCATGTAAAAATTGTAAACTTCGGCTTCGGGGTAAAGCTGCTTGACCTCGCTTGCCTGCTTCACGGCGGTTACGCAGCACACCTTTGAGCAGTAGCGGTTGCCCACTTTTGCATCGCGCGAGCCAACGCAGTGCACGAATGCAACACGCTCCGGCGCCTTGCCGTTGGTGCAAAGTACGCGCTCGGTTTTGAACATTTCCTCAAGCTCGGTCGAGGTAATTACGTTGTCGTATATGCCGTAGCCATACTCCTCTTTTCGGCGCGCGTTGAACGTGTCAAAACCTGTGGCCATAAGGACTGCATCGGTGGTAAGGCTGCGGTTGTTGGTTAGGGTAATTTCAAATTTATCGCCCTTTTTTTCCACGTGCTGCACCGTTACATTTTTCAGCACTTCGGCGCGGTTGTCCAACCCATCAATAATATCTTCGAGCACTTTTTGCGCATTTTCTTGCGTGGGAAAAAGCCTGTCCCACTGCCGCAAATGTCCGCCTATTTCTTTTTCTTTTTCTACCAAAAAAACCTTCACGCCCGACTTTGTAAGCTTTGCTGCTGCTTCAATTCCGGCAATTCCGGCTCCTACTATCACTACGCTTTTCATAAAACAATTATTTTTTATCAACTCTAAAATTGCAAGTTGTGATAAAAAGATAAAATGATAAAGAGATAAAAATTTATCTTTTTATCGCGCAAAGCGCATTTATCTATTTATTATGCAATGTTTTAACAGCATTTTATGCACCCCGGCATTTCGGGTTTTCCTATATCTTTTCCGTTCAAACCTTCGTATTTTTTGCCGGCATCGTACTTAATTCCGATTTTGTCCAACAGCGGTTCCACTGCCACTTGATGCACCTGCAAACATATATCCCACGGGTTGTAGCCCAAAACTAAGCTCGCCACTTCTTCGTAGGTAAAAACAGGAATTCCTTGATTTTTTCCGCCGTAAGTTTTGCCTTCCGTTTCGGCAATCACGTACTGCCAGCGGTCGAGAAAATACGGGCAGCCCGGGCAGTTGGTTATAATCATGTCGGGCTCAAATGGCTCCATCGACTCGAATTTTTTATGCGTGTTCGCCAACGAATAACCGCGATTTGCCTGCACTAAATACTGCCTAAAACCAAAGCCACAGCAGTGCCTGCGCTCGGGGTAGTCAATTACCTCGCCGCCCCAAGCCTCCACCATTCCCGACAAAACATACGGATATTCTGCTCCGCCAACGCCCTTGTGTGGAAACATTTTGGAGTAGTGGCAACCTATGTGCTCCACCACTTTCAGCGGTTTTCCAGTTTCCTTATTTATGAGCTTATACTTTGCCTTATCGGCAATTTCTTGGCGCACTTTGTAAATAATATCGCTGGCGTGCGCCAAATGCTGAGGCAGCTCAAACTCGCGCCCCGTGGACTTTTTAAGGTTATCGCGCACCTTTGCCAACACCTCGGGAAAGTTATGCCACGTTTCCAAAACTTCGGAGTACAAGCCAAACGAAGTGATGCACGAAGCCGCATAATTCTTATATCCCGCCTCGGTCATCAGCGCAAACTGTCGCGCAATAATGGTCATAGCGGTTTCGAGCGGAATTACATCGGAGTGGTAGCCAATGCCACCGCAGGTAGTGTGGTGCTCGGTTTCGTAAATGTTTTTACCCAAGTCGTCCACCAATATTTTCATAAACATTTTCTCCGAGCCTGGAAAAAAGTTTTGCCTAATGCAGCTGCGCACATAAAAGTAATCGTTGTCGGGGATTTCCTTTTGGTAATCGCGCCAAATTTGTTCCTTTCCTTCTTTTTTCATGGCTATATTTCCCCCTTGTACGTTTTTGTTATGTATTCTTCTATGGGCAATCCCATTTCTTTAGCCTTTTCGGCCGAAAATTTTTCGATGTTTTCAAAGCGCTCCAAGCCGCCGCTTACCTCAAAAATTCGCTTCAGCTCGTCCAACGATTCCTGCGGAATTTTGCGCAAAATTCCCGGACCTTCGCCATCTAAATTTCCGCCCAAACGCTCGTAAATATCGTCCAA
>JAITVR010000099.1 GCA_031285695.1 Prevotellaceae bacterium | reverse complement strand
TTTGCTGCACCCGTTCATGCCGTTTATTACCGAAGAATTGTGGCAAAATTTAGCGGAGCGCAAGGACGGCGAAAGCATCATGGTGTCGCTGCAACCTTTTGCGCAGGAGTTTGACGAAGCAATTTTGAATAATTTTGACGAAGCAAAACAAGTTGTAACCAACATTCGCAGCATTCGGAAGGAAAAAAATATTCCGAACAAGGAAGCCTTGCAGCTATTTGTCAAAGGCGAATTTTCTGCGCAAGCGTTGAGCATAATTTTGCGCTTGGCAAATATTTCGCAACTATTTGAAAGTCAAGAAGTTACAGATAAATCTTGCGCTTCTTTTTTGGTAAAAACAACGGAGTTTTATGTGCCGCTTGGTAACCTTATCAACGTTGAGGAGGAGCGCAAAAAGTTGCAAACGGATTTGGATTACTACAAGAAATTTTTGGACAGCGTGCTGAAAAAGTTGAGCAACGAAAAATTTGTGAGCAGCGCGCCCGAAGCTGTTGTGGCGCTTGAGCGCAAAAAACAAAGCGATGCCACCGCAAAAATTTCTTCGCTCGAAGAGCAGCTAAGTAAGCTACAATAGTTACGCCGAGAGCCACAGAGGTTTACACAGAGCTACACCGAGTTCTCTCTGTGGCTCTCGGTGTTTGCTCAGTGCAACTCTGTGTAATAAAATTAAAAAAGATGGAAATAGACCAAATTACGCAGAAGATAATAGGTTGTGCCATAGAAGTTCACAAAGCCTTAGGTCCGGGCTTATTGGAATCTGCCTATGAAGAATGTCTTGCATTCGAGCTGCAACAAGCAGGCTTGAAAGTTGAAAGACAAAAGCCCATTCCGATTGTTTATAAAGATATAAAGTTGGATTGTGGTTACAGAATGGATTTGTTGGTGGAGGGTAGGGTGGTGGTGGAGTTAAAGGCTGTTGATGCCTTAATTCCTGTGCATGAAGCGCAGGTGTTGACGTACATGAAGTTTGGTCAAAAGCAGGTAGGCTTGCTCATCAACTTCAACGTTACTCTTTTAAAAAATGGATTGAAAAGGTATGTGTTATAGGTAATGTCTATTGTTAATTCCATATTCAACTTGATGTTCAAAAACCGCTTGACGGAGATTGATGTTTTTCGCAAAAATCCTTTCGCGGTGCAAGAAGAGCAGCTGCTCGTAAACCTTGATGCAGCAAAGGATACAGAGTTTGGCAAGCGGTACGATTTTCAGTCCATCAGCAGCATCGAAACGTTTCAGCAGCGCGTGCCGCTGCACGAGTACGGCAATTTGCGCCCCTACATTGAGCGCATGATGAACGGCGAAAACAACGTGCTGTGCGGAGAAGAGGTGAAGTGGTTTGCAAAATCATCGGGGACAACGGCCGAAAAAAGTAAGTTTATTCCCGTGCCCGAAGGCTCGCTGGAGGAGTGCCACTACCGCGGCGGAAAAGATGTTTTGACTTTTTATCTTAATCGATTTCCGGAGTCTAACATTTTGACAGGCAAGGGGTTAACGCTTGGCGGAAGCCATCAGGTAACGAGCATTGGGGCAAATACTTACGCCGGCGATTTGTCTGCCATTTTGATTGACAACGCGCCTTTTTTGGCGGAGCTCGTTCGTACTCCAAGCCGAGAGGTTGCGCTCATTTCTGATTTTGAGGAAAAAATTAAGCGCATTGCTGAGGAAACGCTGAAGGAAGATGTGGTGCAATTTGCCGGCGTGCCCTCGTGGAACTTAGTGCTGATGCGCTATTTGCTTAGCTACGCGGGTAAAAATAATTTGCTCGAAATTTGGCCAAACCTTGAATTATTTATTCACGGCGGCGTAAATTTTACGCCCTACCGCGAGCAGTTTCAGGCCATCATTCCCTCGCCCGGCATGCGCTACATGGAAACCTACAACGCGTCGGAAGGTTTTTTTGGCATACAGGACGATTTGAACGACAGCGGAATGCTGCTCATGCTTGACTACAAGGTGTTTTACGAGTTCATTCCCATGAGCACTTTTGGCACCGAAAATCCCACCTACTGCACCATTGCCGATGTGCAAAAAGGCGTAAACTACGCGCTGGTAATTACCACCAACGGCGGGCTGTGGCGCTACCTCATTGGCGATACGGTGGAGTTTACCTCGCTTTTTCCGCACAAAATAAAAATCACGGGACGAACGAAGCACTACATAAATGTGTTTGGCGAAGAGCTGGTGGTGGACAACGCCGAAAGCGCGCTGCGCACCGCCTGCCAAGCCACCAACGCTACCATAAAAGAGTACACGGTTGCGCCCGTTTTTATGCAGGGCGATGAAAAAGGCGGGCACGAATGGCTCATCGAATTTGAAAATATTCCCACAAATTTAACGACCTTCACCACGCTGCTCGACCAAGCGCTATGCGCCGCCAACTCTGACTATGAGGCCAAGCGAAAAAACAACACCACGCTCAACATGCCGCTGCTGCACGCGCTCAAGCCCGGCACATTTTACGAGTGGATGCGCCAGCGCGGAAAGCTCGGCGGACAAAACAAGGTGCCGCGCCTGTACAACACGCGCGAGTACGTGGAGCAGCTGATGGAGATAAATGAAAGCTTGTGAAGTGAAGTTTTTATCACATAAATTTTTCTTACTTATCTTCACTTTGCTGCTTTCGCAAAACGTTTTTTCGCAGCAGCTAAAAGTTGAAAATGTAACCGCGCTTGCCGCCGATAAGCAGGGCAATTGCTACGTGGTTACAGGCAACGGCGTGGCCAAGTACAATGATAATTTGGAGCTGCAATCGCGCCACACCACAACGTTTGGAAAAATAGAAAGCGTTGATGTTTTAGACCCGTTCAAAGTGCTGTTTTTTTGCAAAAATTTTCTTCGCGTTTTTTTGCTCGACAATAAATTATCGGCCTTAGGAAATCCCATTTTTTTGCCCGATGTAAACGTGCTCAAACCCTCGGCGGTGTGCCGCTCAGCCGAAAATGGCATGTGGGTGGTCGATGCTTATCGTCAGCAACTATTGTACTTCGATTTTACGCTCAACACCACGCGCGAAGCCGCTTCGTTGGCAAATTATTCCAACAGTAGCGCCACCTACATGCTTGAGCGCGATGGGAAATTGCTCATTAATTTTTCGGGAAAAAGCATTGCTGTTTTCGACAGATTTGGCGCGCTGCTGCATCTTTTTTCGGTTGAATCCGATGGCTGGTTTGATTTGCAGGGCGACAAACTTTACTACCTTTTCAATAAAAAGCTGTACGCGCAAAATATTTTAGCATGGAGCGAAACTCCGCAAATAGTGGAGCAGAATGTGGATTTGTGCGCTATTTTCAACGCAGCCATGTACATTTACCGCAACGGCGCAGTTGAAAAAGTTTTTGTAAAGTAGTTTATTTTTTCTAACTTAGCTATTGCGAGATTTACTTGCGCAGTTTTTACTTTTGTAAATAAAAAAGCATTATGCACGTTGCAATAGCAGGAAATATTGGTAGCGGAAAAACTACGCTTGCCGGACTTTTATCGAAGCACTACGGCTGGCAGGCGCAGTACGAGGACACGGAGGATAATCCTTACCTCTACGATTTTTATCAGAACATGCAGCGTTGGTCGTTTCACCTGCAAATTTATTTTTTGAGCCGCCGCTTTAAGCAAATTGTGGACATCAAAAAAAGCGCGCACACCATTGTGCAGGACCGCACTATATTTGAGGACGCCTACATTTTTGCTGCCAACCTGCACGACATGCAGCTCATGACCGACCACGATTACAAGTCGTATGCCGACCTGTTTGAGCTGATGAATTCGCTCATTGCGCCGCCCGATTTGCTCATCTACCTGCGCGCCTCAGTGCCAACGCTGGTGCGGCAAATTCAGCGTCGCGGTCGCGAATATGAGGAAGGAATTCGTTTGGATTACCTGAAAAATTTGAACGACCGCTACGAAGATTTCATCAAAAATTACGCGCACAAAAAGTTGATTATTAATGTTGACGAACTCAATTTTTCCGACAATCCCGAGGATTTGAGCGAGGTTATTACAAAAATAGACGGCGTAATTAACGGACTGTTTTAGCATGTTACTTTACCATTTTTATATCTTTTTTAAATGGTAAACCAAAAAGAAAATTCAATTTTTCCTTGGGGGCATCAGCGCCGCTTCAACTCCTATGCGGGCTACTTTAAGCGCACCTTTGGTGGGCGCGTGCAAAAAGTCGCCATCAACGCAGGTTTTACCTGTCCCAACCGCGATGGCAGCCTTGCGCGCGGCGGTTGTACCTACTGCGACAATGGCGCGTTTAACCCTTCGTACTGCTTGCCGCAAAAAAGCATAACGCAGCAAATCAATGAGGGCATTGAGTTTCACGCCGCACATCGCTATAAAAATGCACAGCAGTACTTAGCCTATTTTCAGGCCTACTCCAACACTTATGCGCCGCTAAATCTGCTTCGTAAAGTATATGAAGAAGCGTTGGCGCACCCGCAGATAATCGGCATTATCATTGGCACGCGCCCAGATTGCGTGGACAACGAAAAGTTGGATTACATTGCTGAAATTGCGCAAAAAAAATATGTTTCGGTGGAGTACGGCGTGGAGTCGTGCTACGACAAAACTTTGCTACGCATCAATCGCGGGCACAATTTTGCCTGCGCAAAAAACGCTATTGAAGCCACTGCGCAACGCGGCGTAAACGTTGGTGCGCACCTCATTTTTGGCTTGCCTGGAGAAACAAAAAATGATATGCTGCGCGAGGCAGAAATTTTGTCGAACTTACCTCTGCACAGCATAAAATTTCACCAGCTGCAAATTGTGAAAAATACAGTGTTGGCAAATGAATTTGCTGAAAATCTGCAGGAATTTGTGCGTTTTTCCGTGCCTGAGTACATCGATTTTTTTATTGATTTTCTCGAAAAATTTAACCCCAACATTGTAGTAGAACGCTTTGCCGGAGAAGTTCCGCCGCGCTTTTTGGCGCACTCCGATTGGGGACTTATTCGCAATGAGCAGCTGCTCGCCATGCTCGATAAACGCTTGGATGAGCGCGATACGTGGCAGGGAAAAATTTTGTAAAAAAATGAAAAATTTAGCAACGCTTATTTCTTTCTTGTGCTGTTTTTCGCTAAGCGTTGCAGCGCAAAAATATTTTGATTTTGAAAATGGAACTTTGCCTTCAGAGTTTGTTTTTTCGCAAAATTCAAAATGGCGCATAAGCAATCAAAGCCTCGAAGGTAGCTACTCGCTGTGCGATTCTGTTGCGCCGCAAAATTCGGCTGTGTCTGAAAATTTTTCTTTTACATCGCCATACTCGCTTGCGGTCACCGCCGATACCTTTAGCGCAGTGATAAAATTTACCTATGGCACGGGTGCAATAAACGTAGCTTCTACCAATCGTTTTTTTATATTTGTCGGCGCAAACCTTGGCGCAGCGGACTCTTTGGCGTTCTCCAACGAAAAGTTGAAATCATTTGTACTCTCATTTAACGGCACAAGCGGCGACGATACGCTACGATTATTTTACCTGCAAAACAAACGCTTAACGCCCATTATTTCGACCAATCAAAAGTGTAACGGCGCAAAGTTGGCGGTGCGCTTGCTGCGCTCGGAGCAGGGAGAATTAAGCTTGCAGGTGGGTGCAGACGGAACTTTTGACAATTTGCAAACCTACGCTGCAAGCGGCGCTACGTATAGCTTTGATGGAATTCATGTGGGCGCACATTTGCTTACCAGCACCGCTAACAACAGAAAATGGTTGCAGCTGGATAACATCGCTGCCACCTTCGCTTTTCTTCCGCTTCAAGCTACTTCTTTGCAGCGAGTAGGTGCGCGCAGCTTGCAGCTTACGCTCAATAAAAGTGTTGATGCAATCAGTGCAAGCGATGTGTCGAATTATAATTTGCAACGCACTTCCGATGGAAAAAATTTACTCATAGATTCTGTAAAAATTATTTCCGAAAACGAAATTCTACTGTTTGTAAACGAAGATTTTTCTTCAAATAATTACACGCTGCAAATTGCCAATTTGCTTGATATTCATGGGTTTGAAAACAATCTTGTGCACGACTTTTCGTTAGAAGTTTTGCGCTATGGTGACATTGTTTTTAGCGAGCTGATGGTGCGCCCAAACAACGAAAGTGAGTTGCCCGAAGAGTACATTGAAATTTACAATCGCACCGATAGCGATGTTGCGCTCAGCGGCTTTGCCATTGCCTCGCCGGCGCGCACAGGGCGCATTACCGAGGGGGTGGTAAAGGCGCGCAGCTACGCAATTATTGGCGCCGTGCCTAATGTTGAAAACGATATTTCGGTTACAAGTCGCCCTACGCTTACCGATGGCGGCATGGCGCTCACGCTGCGCGATAGCTACGGAATTCCCTTGTGCATGCTCGCTTACAGCGATACATGGTACGCCGATGAGCTGAAAAAAGAAGGTGGTTATTCGCTCGAAAAAGTTGACATAAATAATCTCGAAGAAAGTGAAAATAATTGGCGCGCCGCACTTGATGAGCGCGGCGGAACGCCCAACGAATCGAATTCTGTTGCTGCCAATAATCCGGATATTACCTCGCCTCGCTGCGTTGGTTTTTCCGTTAGCAACAATTACATAAAGCTTGATTTTAGCGAAGCTTTATCTCCGCTTGAAATTAGTATAATTAATTGCAAATTAAATAGTTATGATGAAATTCTAAAGCCTTCATTTACTATTGAAAATCCTACAAGTCTAACGTTGAGCCTTCCATTTCCGTTAGAAAAACACAAGGTTTACACGCTATATTCAGATAATCTTGCCTGCGATTTTGCCGAAAATTGTTTGCAAAATTTTGAGCTGCAGCTTGGCTTTGGCGACACACCTTCGGCGGGCGAAGTGGTAATTAATGAGCTGCTGTTTAATCCAAATGCTGGCGGTGTTGATTTCGTAGAGTTGTACAATCGTTCCGAGAAAATTGCGCAGCTACAGGGCAGCATTATTGCTAATCGCAAAGTAGCGAATGGCGAAATTGACAGGTCGTATGCGCTGCCTGCCTACACGCTTTTTCCCAATGAATACGTGGTGTTGACTACCAAACCCGAGTTGGTGCGAGCGCAGTATCACTGCGAAAATTCCGGCGCATTTATTTCAATTCCCACCATGCCACCGTACGCCAACGAGGCTGGTTGCGTGTCGCTGCTTGGCATTGATAGTTTTTACTCTAACGAAAAAATGCACAGCGGTGCGCTGCTCAGTAAAAAAGGAGTTTCGTTGGAGCGCATAAATCCCAACCGCGATGCAAACGAAGAATCCAACTGGCTATCGGCTGCGCAGACGGTGGGTTTTGCCACGCCAACCTACAAAAACTCGCAGCACTCGGCGCACGAACAGAGCAGCAGCGATGGCATTACGCTGTATCCCGAAGTGTTTTCGCCCGATGGCGACGGCGTTGACGACATGCTTTTTATTGATTATAGAATGCCGAGCGAAGGCTACGTGGCCAACATTTCCATTTTTACTTCCGCCGGAAAAATAGTAAAAACGCTTTGCCGCAATGCAACGCTTGCCGTTGAAGGTCGCCTGTCGTGTGACGGCGTTGATAACGGCGGAAAGCGCGCCGATGTTGGCGTGTACGTGATTTTTGTTGAAGTGTTTTCGCTTGATGGAAAAGTAAAACAGTACAAAAAAACGTGCGTTGTCGGCGCACGTTTTTAAAATTTTTCTTTCTCTTTTTTTAATTCTCCAACGTCATTTCATTGCCCGTTACGCTAACTTTAGCCTCTACAGGTTCGGTGCTGCTTGGCGTTGCTGCTTCTTCTGGAGTTTGAGCAGTAGGTGCAGGCGTTTCAGCGTT
>JAITVR010000029.1 GCA_031285695.1 Prevotellaceae bacterium | reverse complement strand
AACGTTTTGCGGTACCAGGCGTAGCCGTGCAGGTTGCCGTGCTTCATGCGGCGGTAGCCCTGGTAGTCCTCCCAGTTGTGGGGCACGCTTACCGATTTCCAATCCTTTTCGGTGTAGGCAGGCTGCTCAAAGCCGTTGTACTCGTCTATTGAGTCGGCGGTAACGGTAGTCCACTCTTCGTTGAGCGAAATTTCTTGGCGAAAGCCCAGCACCTCCGAGGGTTGAGCAAGAGCAGCAACGCCAAAGGCAGCTAAGATGCAGGCAAGGGTAAGTTTTTTAAGCATAGCTTCGAGTAATTTTTCAGAATGTTTTGCAAATATAGTTTTTTTTTTGGAAAGAGAAAAAGCATTACCTCCTCCCCGCTAAACAGTAGCGACAAAAAAACTACGGCAGAAAGAGCAACGGCACCGCCTTTGCAGTACATCCGTTAGTTCATACCTCGGCTTAGCGGTGGGTAGTTTTCCATTTACATTGCCTTTTTTTGAAACAACATTCCTTCTTTTTGAGACAATGTTGTTTCAAAAGAGGGAATACTGAGAGTAAAAGAGATAGCGCCATCATTGTGATAATTCAGAAACAAAAAACCGAGCAATATTTCTTGCTCGGTTTTTTGTTTCTGAATTATGCGCCTTAGGTGTCCCTGCTTGTTATGCTGAGAGTCTGTCGAAGCATGTTGGGTGGGGTTTGCCTCGCAGTGACAAACAAGCTATACCTCATCTCCGTACCTCTCCTGCGTTATTTGCGCAAGCGTTTTGCCGCGGGTTTTGGGTGTCCAAATCGTGCCTACAATGAGGGCAATGAGCAGCAGGGTAATCATCATGTATGCCGCCACGCCAAAGCCCTGGCCGTGCTCGCCGTAAATGTTGACAAACACCAATCCCCAAATGGCCGAGGCGCCGCGTACAACAAAAAACATGATGCCCTGCGCTGCTGCGCGGTATTTTGCAGGGAACAGCTCCGATGCCCACAGCGCGTAAAAGGCCTGCACGCTCATGCCGGCGTGAACGCCCCACAGCAGCGTAAATGTCCACAGCGCCGAGAGGTTTTTGATGCCTACAAAAATGAGAATAAGCCACGCTCCTATACCAATAGTGGTGCCGGCAAAGTACAACCAGCGCTGGTTTACCTTATCCACCAGCAGGGCAAAGCCGAAGTACGTTACCGCAATAATGACTAACCACTGTATGGCAAGCAGCATGTTGGCCTGCCCGTTGGAAATGCCGCCGGCGTTTTCGTAAATGTGCGGCTGAAAAAATCCCATTACGCTGGCCACAAAATTCCACGTGATGTAAATGCCGGCAAGGAAAAGCATGGTGCGCACGTTGACTTTATTTGTAAAGAGCGAGCCGAATGAGGCAAAAACGCTCGGCGATTTTAATTTGCGATTTGCGACCTGCGATTCGTCTTGGTTCGCATATCGATTAGTCGCTTGTCGCATGTCGAGCTGCTGTGCCGCTTCCCAATCCTTCGATTCGTTGAGCCTGCGCTGTAGCAGCCACGCCACAAACGCTACAATGAAGAGCGAGCCAAAAATAATGCGGCTGCTGAATACGCTCACCGCCTCCACGCTTGCATTGCCGCCCAAAAATAGTGCCGCAACTTTTTCAACAAAACCAAACAGAACGCCTGCCGATGCGCCATCTTTTCCGGGCGCAAACAGCATTCCGAGCATTAAAATGATGAACGGACCAACGCCCCACGCAAACTGCGAAATGCCCATATTGCGCCCGCGATTTCCTACCTCCGAATTTTCGGAAATGTACGTCCACGAGGCGGGAACGCCCACGCCCACCGAGATACCCGTAATCAAAAAGCCGAGCAGCAGCATGGGGAAGCTTGCGGCAAGCATAATGCAGGCAATGCCCAGCATATACACCAGCATGTTGTAGGTGTAAATGGTTTTGCGCCCGTACTTGTCCGCCAAAAAACCGCCGATGATGGCGCCGATAGCAGCGCCGAAGCAGTTGGCGCCAATGGCGTTGAGCCAGCCGAGGTTTCCGCTGCTCAGCCCAAGGTAGTTTTGCCAAAGCGTGAGCCCGCTTGCGCCTGCCACAATGGCGCCGGCATCAAGGTAGTTGGTGAGCGACACCACAATGGTGCTTTTTAGGCTTCCTTTTTTAGTTTCCATATGTTGAAAATGTTGAATTGTTTTTTAGCAAAACAGTAAAATAGAAAAATAGAATATTTCGCGTGACGTGCGTTCTTTTTTTCTGTTTTCCTCTTTTTCTTTTCTCCCTTATTTCTTAACTGTTACATCTTTTTGCTGCTGCGAGGGCAAGTACTCGGGTGTCATGCTTACCGCGTCCAACGTGATGTTGCTTGCGGCAGGATACACCACGTAGGCGTAGCGCAGCGGCTGCCTATTTTTCATTTCCCAATCCGCAGGCATGGAGTGGTTGATGATGAATTTTTCGTGCGTTTTATTCGCGGCCGTATCCAGCGCGGCCTCGCGTGAGGCGGCGTAGTACACCGCCACGCTGCCCTTGCCCTTCAAGCCGTGCAGCGTTACCAAGCCTACACATTCCTTGCCAAAATCTACCAGCACCCAGCCATCGTTGCGCTCGGTTGCTACTGCCGCTTTGGGCATTTCCGCCATTGCTGACAGGCTTGCGCACAGCACCGCAGCAGCGAGCAGGGTTTTCATTTTTTTCATAGTAAAATAGTTTTTATTATCTTTTTTGCCCCGCAGGGGCTGAATTTTATTAACCGTAGGTGTAGCGAAGCGAAACCTACGGACGTAAACGCCTCCGTCTATTGCGCGCGGAGCACAAACTTATTTCTGGGGAAGTTCCTGCTCCGCGCGCAATGCAGAAAACTTCTTTATACCGTAGGTTAACACCTACGGTTAATAAAAATATCGTCCCCTTTCGGGACTTCCACGCACAAGGCTAACGTACAAAATCTTTCACTAAGCACTAACCGTTAACCACTCTCGTCGCTGTTTCAAAAATGGCGATTACCTTTTCATCGCTCACCTTATCGTCCATGTTGATGCAGCACACGCCGGTTTGCATGGGGTCGTTGCTTTCGCCTACAAGCTTTACAATGGAGTTTTCAATCTCGCTCAGGCTTTGGCTGCCAATGGTTACAGGGTCAAGGCGAATGTTCAAGAAGGTATTTGGTAAATGCTCGCGCAATAATTTCACATCGCCGCCCCAACCCAAATCGAGGAAGGCCAAGTGCGGCAGCTTGGCGTACGCTGCTGCAAAGCGGTGCGGGTCTTTGCCGCAGTGGTGAATGCCGAAGGCTGCGTGCTCCGCGCTCCACTTTGCATCAATGGGCAGCAAAAACTCCTCGTACATTTCCTCCGAAATCATGGTGTGCGAGCACTCCGAGTGCAGCAGCACCGGCTTGGCAAGGTTAATCACGTTGCGGTTTACCGAAATGGAGGTGCTGCCGGTGAGCGCTTCTACGTAGCGCGTAAATTTTTCGCACACTTCGGCCAGCTGCCCGAAGTATTGCTTTACCTTTTCGGGCTCCATCATCATGTCCATAAAAATGCTTTCGCCGCGCAGGTCGAGCGCAAGGTTCAGCACGCCGCTCCAGTTGATGTCGCCCCGCAGGTAGCCGTACTGCGCTTTTAGCGCGTCAGCCAACTTTTCAACTTCCTTAAAAATGGAAGAAGAGAACGCCTTTTCCGTGTCCACGCTCAGCTCCGCTTGGTTGGCGCACACCACCTGCGGCGGCGCGCTCTCGCTGTAAATTACCTCGCAGCCCAGCATTTCGGACAGCAGGTAGCCCGATGCCAAGTGCACCGCGCCCAGCTGCGGCACGTCCTTGCTGTGCTCGGCGCCCAGGCCGTACTTGCCAAAGCGGTTGTAGAGCTCCAGCTCCATGCGCCGCTCGCTTTCTACGCGCTTGCGGGGATTGAAGAAAAAATCTTTATCGAAGGTAATGCCGGTGTGCTTGTACCACCATGAGGGCGAAAACACAATTTCTACGGGTAGCTTGTTGATGGATTGCATGTGCTATAATTCCAAATTTATTCGAGCTAAGGCTCTCATGAGCTCGCTTCGCTCGGTTCTGATTTCAAATTTCAGATTTTACTCTGCCTTGGGCAGGGCTATGGGCGCCTCGTTGTTTAGCGCTTCCTTTACCTTTTTATCGGCGGCAGCTTTGCGGCGGGTGGCGCGGGCGGCCAGCTGCTGCTTGTAGTAGCTGTTGAGGGTGTTGATGGCGCTTACCAGCGGCGTGTAGGCTGCTTCGCCGTGCTCGGCCATGCAAAACTCAATGGCTGTCCACAGGGCGCTCACGGCCTTGTCGCACTCGTTGCGAATGCCGCGCACGTTTACCTTTTCGGCAGCGGCCTGCTCGGCGTTGCGCTGCATAAACTGCCGGTCGAACTCTTCGTTGGCCGCCCTCATTTGCTCAAAGCTGGGGCGCAGCTGCAGGGCTTCAACGGCGGCCATCAGCCCCGGCTGCTGCTCGGCATCGGCTATTAGGTCGTACAGGCGCTTGGTTTCGGCGGTGTAGTTGGTGTCGGGAATATCGTCTCCGTGCTTTTTTATAAGCGCCTGCACCTGCTCGGCCTCGTGGCGCAGGTTGGGCGAGCCGGCAAAGGCTTTTGCTACGCTTTTGATAATCGAAAAGAGGCTGTCGCGCTGCTGGTCGAGCTCGCTTAGCAGCGCACTGTTGCGGTCGGCCTGCTCCTGCACCTCTATTTGCGCCAGCCGTGGGCCAAAGGCGGCCAGGCGGTCGTAGCTGCCCTGCAGGTGCAGGCTGCCGGGGTTGGCGCTGCCCACAATAGCTATTAGCTGGTTTACCACCAGGGGGTACTCGCTGTTCCAAAGCTCGGGGAATACAAATTTTATAATTTTCATAGCGTGCTTTTTTATTAGTTTAGCAAAGGTATATTTTTTTCTTGCTTGCTAAGCCTTAGCAGGGCAGTTTTTTTTCATTTTCTTGCTCGCTAAGCCTTAGCAAGGTCAAACTTTTTCAATTTCTCGCTGGCTAAGCCTTAGCAAAGGCCAACTTTTTCAATTTCTCGTTGGCTAAGCTTTAGCAAGGCTGATTTTTTTCACTTTCTTGCTTGCTAAGCCTTAGCAGGGCTGTGCTTTTTCTTTTTCTTACCTGCTAAGGCTTAGCCGAGGCCAGCTACTCTTTTTTCTTGCTTGCCCTAACTGTGGCAAAGGTCAACTTTCACTTTTTCTTGCCTACCCGGCAGGGGTGCGGCCTGTTTTTCGCTGCCTTACCTAAAAGCTACAGCCCCGCAGGGGCTGCATTTTCATAACCGTAGGTAAAGCGAAGCGTAACCTACGGTTTATGGCCGCCGCCGCTTACTGCGCGCGGAGCAGCAGCTTGGTGCTGGGGAGGGGCTTGCTCCGCGCGCAATGCAGGGGTACTCTACTTACACCGTAGGTTAGCACCTACGGTTATGCAAATTTTACCCCTGCGGGGTACGGCTGCGAATAATCATATTTTTTAGCAGCGCGCTATTGGGTCGTAAATTCCAGCTTTTCGCAAAACAAATCCTGAAACTCGGGGTCGGTTTCGAGCGAAAGGTGCGAGGTGATTTTTGCAATTTTTTCGGCCGCGCCTTTTTGGTCAAACAGCAGCATCTTTGCGCCTATGAGCGCGCTGTTGCCCAGCTTCACTATTTTGCCTTCGTCAAACTCCAGCAGCCCAATTTTTACCGCGTTGAGCGTGTTGATGTAGCTGCCAAATCCGCCGGCAATGTAAACGCTGTCCACCTCCTTGGCCGAAATGCCCAGCTGCTTCATGAGCAGCGCCACGCCGGTGGCAATGGCGGCTTTGGCCAGCTGCAGCTCGCGCACATCGCGCTGCGTAAGGGCTACGTTGGAGGTAAGCGGCAGCGCTTCGCGCTCGCCGCTAAGGCTGCCCGAGGGCTCAATATCGCCCGAGCTTACCAGCGTGGCCATGGCATCAATCAAGCCGCTGCCGCAAATGCCGCGCGCGGCGGTGTTGCCAATTACCTGCGCCTGCAGCTCGCCCTCACTATTGCGCTCAAGCGAGGCAATGGCGCCGGTCGAAGCCCTCATGCCCTGCGAAATGACCGCGCCCTCAAACGCCGGCCCGGCCGAGGTGGAGGTGCACAGCATTTTTTCGCAATTACCCACAGCAATTTCGCCGTTGGTGCCCAAGTCCACCAGCACGCTGTACGCCTGTTTTTGGTGCATGCGCGCCGCCAGTATTCCCGCCAAAATATCGCTGCCCACAAAGCTGCCGAGGTTGGGCGCAAAGCAAATTTTGACCTCCTGCGGTAAATCCCAAGCCAGCTGCTCGGGCGAAAAAATTACCGCCTCGTTGTGCTGTGTAAGTAATGGAAAGGTGGCCAGCGGCGCAAGGTCAAGCCCGCAAAAAATGTGGTGCATTACCGTATTGCCTACAATGGTAATTTCGGCTACCCCCAACCCCCTAAAGGGGGCTGTACCCGCCTGCATAAGCTGTGGGTTGTCACCCTGAGCCTGTCGAAGGGTTTCGGCGTTGGGCTGCGTG
>JAITVR010000016.1 GCA_031285695.1 Prevotellaceae bacterium | reverse complement strand
ATCGGTAAGCAGCGACACGTTTTCGAGGTACTGCGCCAGCTGCGGCTGCTCGCCGTTTTCCTCCACGTAGTTTTCGCAAAATTCCTTTATGCCGTTCAGCAATTCTTCCACGTTTTCGAGCTTGGCAATTCCCTCAATAGTTTTTTCGGCGCGCAGCTCCGCTAAAATTCCCGACTGCTGCGCCACGCTGTACGCCAGGTCGTAGGCGCTTTGCGACGATAGCTGCTGCGAAAAATTGTCAATCATTACCAAAAAATCGCTCAACTTTTTATACGCCGCGCCTTTTATTTCGGCCTGCTCGGGCGTGAGGCTCAAAATTCCGCTCCACAAGCTCAAATTATTTTGCGAAGCGGCGAGCTCAATTCTGTCCATGGTGGTGTCGCCAATGCCGCGCTTGGGGTAGTTTACTACGCGCTTAAAAGCCTCGTCATCGTTGTGGTTGACGAGCAGACGAAGGTACGCCAACAGGTCTTTAATTTCCTTGCGCTGGTAAAACGACATGCCGCCATAAATGCGGTAGGGAATGCTGCGGCGGCGCAGCGAATCTTCAAAAATGCGCGACTGCGCGTTGGTGCGGTACAGTATGGCAAAGTCGCTGTACTGCGCCTGCTCGGCAAAAATACGGTCGTTGATGTCGCCCACCACGCGCAGACCTTCTTCCTGGTCGGTAAACGAGGGAATAACGCTGACTTTTTCGCCTTCCTCGCCTTCGGAAAAGCACTTTTTTTGCAGCTGATTTTCGTTGTGCCGAATTACGCTGTTGGCCGCATCGACAATGTTTTGCGTAGAGCGGTAGTTTTGCTCTAGCTTAAAGGTTTTACACTCCGGAAAATCTTTTTTGAAGTTGAGAATATTCTCAATTTTTGCTCCGCGAAAGGAGTAAATGCTCTGCGCGTCATCGCCCACCACGCAAAGGTTGCGGTGCTCTTCAGTCAACTTTTTTATAATTAAATACTGGGCGTAGTTCGTATCCTGATACTCGTCCACCAGCACGTAGCGGAACTTGCTGCGGTACTTGTCGAGCAGCTCGGGGTGGTCGCGAAAAAGTATGTTAGCGTACAGCAGCAAATCGTCAAAATCCATAGCGTTTGCGCTTTTGCAGCGGCGCGCGTAGGCGTTGTAAATTTCCGCTATGCGGGGCTTGCGCGCCTTGGCATCGTTCTCCGCAATGCTGCCGCTTGCGGCGTAGGCCTGCGGCGTCATCAAGTTGTTTTTTGCCATGGAAATGCGAGCGTGCACATCGTTCACCTTGTACTGTTCCTCGGCAATATTTAGCTCCTTGAGAATGGCGCGAATGAGGTTGCGGCTGTCGGCGGTATCGTAAATAGTAAAGGAGCTTGTGAAGTCGATTTTTTCGGCTTCCATGCGCAGTATTTTTGCAAAAATGGAGTGAAAAGTTCCCATCCACAGCGAGGCCGAACGCTGCTCGCCCACCACTTTTGCAATGCGCTCCTTCATTTCCTTGGCGGCCTTGTTGGTAAAGGTAAGCGCGAGCACGCTCCACGGTTTTACGCCGTGCGCCAGCATGTTGGCAATGCGGTAAGTAAGCACGCGCGTTTTGCCCGAACCTGCGCCGGCAATTACCAGCGATGGACCTTCAAAATTTTCCACCGCCTCGCGCTGCACGCCATTTAATCCTGAAAGAAAATCCATTACAATTGATAATTGACAGTTGATAATTGACAATTGTAGTGATGAGGCTTGTGTATGGGGTAATTATTCATTGTTCATTATCAATTATTCATTATTAAAACAGCCTTGCTACTTCTTTTTTTACTTGCAAAATTGCGTTGGAAGTTGGCAGCTCATTTGCCACGTGGTACTCCAGCAATTTTTGCGCCAGCTGAATAGACGGCGCCTGCGGCTGCACCTGCTGCGCGCAGGTGTTGCAGGCGGTAATCACGCCATTTTTTGCTAAAACAATTGCGCTCCACAGCTCCGTTGAAACGTACATTTGCTGCGAAAGATTGTGCTCAAACTCGGCACGAATGGCGGCAATCAGCTCCGCGTGCAGCTCCGCATTACTTGCATCGGGGCGGCGCAGGCGCAGCACCAAAGCCTCGGGCGAAATGCGCTCCATGAGCATCAGCAGCCGCTCGTGTGCCTGCAGGCGCAGCGGCAGCGTAATGTCCTTTGTCGATTTAATCAGCGCAATGTTGCGCCGCTCGCTTTCGGCCGCCAGCATGCGGCGCAGCACCAAATAGACCGCACCAAACAGCATGAGCCCCGAAGCTAACGAGGCAATGAGAAGTTGTGTAAATGTATCCATAATATAATTGATAATGTATAATTGACAGTTGACAATGAAGGGATATTCATTATCAACTGTCAACTATCAATTGTTCATTATTTTCTCCTCCACGCTGCGCAGCACCTCCACCTCAAGCGCCGAAATGAAGGCGGACTCTCCGCGCCGCAACTTGCTCACAAAATCGGCCAGCTCTTTTTCCTCGCCTTCTTCTTCCGAAAGAAAAGGTGTGGTAAAAAAATTTCCGTCGAGCGTTTTTATTTTTGCCTCGCGCCTAAGCACATCAACCACCGCCATGCCCTTGCTGCCAAAAATCCGCAGCTCGTGCCGCGCAGCAAATGCCGCGTTACCCAACCAAAAAAATGCCGATGAGGCGTTGAGAAAATCAACCCGCAAGCCCATTACATCAAAATCGCACGGCACCACGGAGCGCATTTTTTCAACCCGCGCAATTTTTGTATTTACCACGCAGGCTGTTGCCAAAATTTCGTTACACAAACTTTTCAGCTGTAGCGGCTCAGCCGTTTCGTAATCCTTATACACCTGCACAAATTTCACATCGCACAGCAGGTGCACCAAGTCGGGAATGCTCCAGCAGTACAGCGCCGGCGCCGAAAAATGCACCTGCACACCCGCCTCGTGCGCCAGCTTGTACAGCGCCTGCAGCTCCGACGATTTGAGCGAATGCTGCTGCACAAAAACGTGGTTGAGCGACTGCACGTGCGGCCGCAATTCGCTCAGCGTTTTCGCCTGCTGCACCAGCACCAAACCCGGCTGAGCGCCATCGTGCACCAAGGTGCAGCCCAACTTTTTCAAGCGCTGCTCGTACTTTTTTGCATGCGCCTCAAAACCCAACAGCCTAACGTTCATTTTACCAAGTTTTTAAGATTGCAAATTTAGCGAAGCCCGCGCTACTTTCCCATTTTTTTTATTAACAAGAATTTTTAAATAAACACAACTATTTGATTGTTAAATAGTTATAAATAAAATATAAACAAATAAATTGCTGAACTAAAACGACATGGAAAGTTGCGCACTTCGAGCTATCTTTGCATGCGAGAAATTTTAGCATGGTAGATTCGCTTCGACAAAAGGGCTTGCGCCAAAAAATGGTCAACGCGCTGCGGCAAAAAGGAGTGGCCGATGAGCGCGTGCTCAGCGCTATGCTTCGCGTGCCGCGCCACCTTTTTTTGGATAGCGCCTTCGACAAGCTTGCCTACACCGATGAGGCGGTGCCCATTGGCGCGGGGCAAACGCTTTCGCACCCCTCAACCGTGGCCACGCAAACGCAGCTGCTGCAACCGAAAGTGGGTGAAAAAATTTTGGAAATCGGCACCGGTTCGGGCTACCAAGCAGCCGTGCTGTGCGCGCTTGGCGTAGAGCTGTACAGCATTGAGCGGCAGCAATTGCTATTTGAAAAAACGAAGCAAACGCTCAGCAGCATGGGGTTTCGGCCCTCGCTCATTTTTGGCGACGGCTTTGAAGGCTTGCCAAAACACGCGCCGTTTGCCAAAATAATTGTTACCTGCGGCGCAAGCGAAACGCCTGTAAATTTGCTCAAGCAGCTGGCCGTGGGTGGGCGCATGGTTATTCCCATGGGCAGCGGAAATTCGCTCCGCATGTGCACCATCGACCGCTTGAGCGAAACCGAATTTAAGCAAACCAAGCACGGAAATTGCGACTTTGTACCAATGATAAAAGGAGTAAAAAGTTCGTAAAGTTTATAAAGTGAAAAGTAAAACCCACTTTATGAACTTGCAACTTTATAAACTTTATGAACTCTATGAACATAAAAACCTTCATATTTAACCCCATTTGCGTAAATACCTACGTGGTGTGGGACGACAGCAACGAGTGCATTTTTGTGGATGCGGGCAGCTGCACTGACAAGGAAAATGAGCGCTTGGCGGAGTTTATTTCCGAAAAAAAGTTGAAGCCCGTAGCACTCGTCAACACGCACGGACACTTTGACCACACTGCCGGCAACGAATTTCTTTGCGTGCGCTACAACATCAACGCATACCTGCACGCAGATGATTTTCACACCATCAAAATGGCTTCGGCGCACGCCGAGCACTTCGATGTTCACATCAAAAATCCGCCCACGCCAAAGGAGTTGGGAGCCGAAGTAAAATTCGGCAACACCACGCTGCAGGTGCTGCACACGCCGGGGCACAGCAAGGGCAGCGTTTCGCTTTACGCAAAAAACGAGGGCGTGGTTTTTACCGGCGACACGCTGTTTCGCGGCAGCATTGGCCGCTCCGATTTTGAAGGCGGCGATTTGAACGAGCTGATGAACAGCCTGCACTTGATA
>JAITVR010000214.1 GCA_031285695.1 Prevotellaceae bacterium | reverse complement strand
TGCCAAGTTCTCGTGGAGTTTGTAGTCCGCACCAAGGCTAAACTTCATGCCAACGGTGCTACCTTTTGCATCGCCGGAGTATTGGCGTAAAGTCATTTTTTCAGTAAAGCCAACGTAGCCTATCCCCATGCTGCCTTCTAGTATCCACTTGCCATAAGCAGAGCGAAAGACCCACGCGGGGCCAATATAGGTTATCATGTCTGAGGTATGCATAGAACCTGTTATGTGAGGAGCATTGGTAAGATAGCCCTGTGAGTTGGAAGTGCTACCATAGCCGTTGTAGTCAACTCCTATACCCATTGCATCGTTGAAAAAGTAGGCTGCCGAAAACTCCCAAACCATGCCGGACATGCGCTGCTCAAGGTCTTTACGTGCATCGGCAGTTAAGGAGGGGCTAATTTTTGCTAAGCGCCAACCATAGCCAATATTTGCCGCAAAGCGTGCCCGCGGCTGCGTGCGTGCAGGTTTTAGCAGCAGCTGCCCTACCGCGGCAGAGTCAAGCATAGGAGTGTTTAAACCGTTTACGCGCAAGGCTGTAGCCGTCATTTGGTGGCAGGTGCTTGTCCAAAAGGAAGGAAGCTTGTGCTCGGTAATAAGCGCGGCGTTTCCGCCTATTTTGCCAACCTCCAGCTTCACGTGGTTTACCACCGTAAGCGAGTCACACTGCGTGGTAAAACCGCCATCGTACACGCGCACGCTACCCAGCGCCTCGGAGGTGGCGGGCACTTCATGGCTTTTGCTATACACCACTACCGAATCGGGGACAACTGCCGGATAACTTTTGAGCACAGCCGCTCGCACTGCCGGTGCACAGGAACTTGCCAGCGCAGGTAGCGCTAAGTAAAAGAAGACTTTTTTCATAGTAAGTTTTGGAATCGAAGAAGAAGTTTAGGGATAGCTTTTTCTACTCCTAAACTTCTTAGCCTTCTTAATATTCCTCTTTGCGGCGCTTACTGGCAGCCGCAACCGCAGCCACCACCCTGCTGCTCGTCATCGCAGTCGCAGCTATCGCCGCAGCCGCACACGTGGCCTTTTTGCAGCTCCTTTTCGGTGGCCTCGCGCAGGGCAATTATTTTGCCCTCGAAGTTGAGCTCCATGCCGGCCAGCGGGTGGTTAAAGTCAAGGGTTACGCCCTCATCGTTTACCTCAAGCACCGTGCCCTGCACTATGCGGCCGGTGTTGTCCTGCATGGGGATAACGTTACCCTCCACGAGCAAATCCTCCTCTAATTTTCCGTCAATCATAAACATGTCGAGCGGAAAGGGCATGATGGCTTTTTCGTCCACCTCGCCGTAGCCTTCGGCAGCCGTGAGGCTAAACTTAAAGGCATCGCCCACCGTTTTGCCATCAATGTTGGCCTCGAACTTTGGTAGCAGCATGCCGCTGCCAAAAATAAACTCAAGGGGCTGCTCGGCAGTTGCCGTATCCACCACTTCGCCGTCAACTGTAAGCTGGTAGGATAGCGATACTACCTGGTTTTTTGTGATTGTCATAGTAAAAAATTTTGCGCTGATGCGCGGTTTTGGTTTCTAAGGTATCCCTGTTGTCATTCTGAGTGAAGCGAAGAATCTCAAGTTCGCACCATGATGATGGTTTGTTCTAACATGAGATGCTTCGACAAGCTCAGCATGACAACAGGCAAGTTGGGCTGTTAATTAATTCAACTATTTCAGCAGCTAAACAGTTCAACGCTTCTTAAACAATGGCGTTATTCGTTAGCACTACAATAAGCAGCCCAATAATGGCGTAGAGCTCGGGGAACACCGCCAAAATCATGGTGCTGCCAAATACGTTGTGCCCGCTGCCAATGGCGTCGATACCGTTGGCGCAAATTTGCCCTTGGCGAATGGCGGAAATCATGGCAACAATGCCCATGGCCAAGCCTGCACCCATAATGCCTGCGGCGGCCAGCCACGAGATGTTGGCCACAAGCTTGCCCTGCACCAAGAAAAAGCCCACAAAGCCGTACAGCCCCTGCGTGCTGGGCAGGGCGCTTAGGGCAAGAAAGCTGCCTATGGCGCCGGGGTTTTTCTTGAGTGCGCCCACGGCGGCGTTGCCGCTAATGGTTACGCCGTACGCGCTGCCCACACACGAGAGGCCTACCATGACCGCTACGCCCAAGTAGGCTAAAATAATTGGTTCCATAATCTTTTTTTTGTTTTTTGGTTATTAATTGTTTTTCTAAGAGGAAGTTTAAGACGATTAGGAATGTTAGTAAGTAAAGAAGTTCTTTTTCTCCTTCTTAATCTTACTAAACTTCTTAGACTTCCTTTTCTTTTAATTTTTAATTACTCTTAATTGCTCTTAAGCGGTTTATACTCTCGTCCCCCACCCTCAAATCCGGCATTTTTGTAAAACTCTACAAAGGTAAGGCGCAGCGGGTGCACTATGGCGCCCAGTATGCTGAGCATAATGTTGAGCCCGTGCCCCACCAACATTATGAGCACCATGCCAATGATGCCGCCAATGCCGTTTTGCCCCACATCAAGCGCAAGCGAGTTGAACACGCCACCCAGTATGCCGCCCGTGAGCCCCAGCGCAAACAGGCGAATGTACGAGAGCATATCGCCGAGTAAACCGCTGGCCAAGCCGTAAAAGTTCCACAGCCCCGTGCCGAGGTTGAGCAGCGGATTTTTGCCCGGCGTATTGTAAAAAAAGAACACCGCAGCCGAAGCTCCCAACGTGCCCAGCAGCGCGTAGCTAAGCGTGCCGCTAACGGCAATATCCATCATGGGCAGGCCAAAGTACGCCGCCCCCGATATGGTAAGCAGCAGGCTTGCCACCTGCGCCAGCGCGTGCTTTACGCCCTTTTGCACAGCAATATTTACCGCCTTTACGCCCATGCCAAAAATGATTTGCACAAAGCCCAGCGCAAGCGAAAGCAGCATGAGCTTATCTTGATTGAGGAAGAAGCTGCGCACGCCTTTCATAGCTTCAACTTCTACCAAGGCTACGCCAAAAAACGTTCCCGTAAGCGCGCCGAAAATAACCGTGGCCAAGCCCATGTACTGCGCCAGCGTTACAATGCCGCGCGCAGCTTGGGGTACTTTTCTTTTTACAAAAAGGCTGATTAAAAGTATGAGCACGCCGTAGCCAGCATCGCCTAAGCAAAAGCCAAAGAACATCATGAAAAACGGCGCAAAGAGTGGCGTAAGGTCAAGCTCCTGATAGTTGGGCAGCGCAAACAGCGAGGTAATGGGCTCAAATAGCTTGGCAAACTTGCTGTTTTTGAGCAGCACCGGCGCATCGTCCTCGGTGGTGGCTTCGCTTGCAAAGTAAACAATTTCCTGCTCGGCGAGAAATTGCGTAAGTTCTTCGTGCTTGGTTACGGGGCAAAACCCATTGAGAATGGCGAGCGTGCTGTCGGCCTCGGCGGTGGTGTTGCCCTGCGCCATGTGCAGCTGCAGCTCGTTGAGCAGGCTTGCCTTGGCGGGCTTAAACGCGCTGCGCAGCACGGCCAATTCTTTTAGTCGCATGCCGATTTGCGCCATGCGCTCGCCTATTTCGGTCGCTTCATTTTCCTTGTTTTTGTACGAAAAAGTCGGCATTTTTTGCTCCTGCGCACCGTTTAGCACAAAAGGTTCATCGCTGCTATGCTGCGCAGCTACAAAGTATAGCTCAGTGGCGGTTTCGCCAACAATTTGCAGCGCGTAATCGTTTTTCCACGCTTGGTTAAGCTGCTTTTTGCCGCAGGTAAAAAAGCGCAGCTGCACGCCCTGTTCGCTTAGCTGCTTTACGGTTTCTACCGAAAACTCGCCCCAAGGACGAAGCGCTTCAGCATCTTTTTCGGCCTTTTTTTGCTTGGCTTCGAGCTGCTGCTGCTCGCTGCGCAGGTTTTCCACCTCATTCAACAATTCGCTTGCGCTGTACGGCGCGGCGGTGGAGTGCGTAATTTTTTCGGTTTCTGCAACTTGATGTAGCAGCTTTTCGGCAGCAGCGTAGCGGTCGAGCTGCTGAAGCAGGGAGATTTCCGCTTCGCCGGGCTCGGCATTGCGGCGCGACACATCAACCACGCCCAACTCCTGCAGGCGCTGCAAAAAGTCGCTCATGTCGCGGTGGTACGCCACAAAGGTGTATTTTATCATTGGAACTACCATGCTCAGTTGAGAGTTGAGAGTTGAGAGTTGAGAGTGTCTTCGTTCTCCATTTTCAATTCTCCACTCTCAACTATATTTTGCCGTTGCTTTACAATTTTCTGTCCTGCTTTTGAGAGGTTTTCTTCGTCCTCCATAAAGCGTTTTATCTTCAAAATGGCCTGCTCGTAGCCCGGAATTTGGACCTTTTCGTACAGGTTTACCTTCTGCGTGGTTTTCTTTCGGGCTTGGTCAAGCAGCTTCATTTTTTCTAAAAAAAACTCGCGCTCAATGCCCAATATGGCTAATTCTTTCAGTAAAATCACGCCATCGGCGTACCACAGCGGGCGGCTGAAGAAGCTGTACTCGGCTTCCTCAAACTCCACACCGGCGATGATGGGAATGCGAACGCCGGCAATTTTTTGGTGCCCCAGCTGCACGTTGCGCACGGCAAGCAGCCCGGCATCGAACTCGCTCCACAGGGCGGACATGTACTCGTAGTCGTCAATTTTTTGCTGTAGCTTGCGCGCGGTTTCCTCCGCCACATCTTTGGCGCGCTTAACCTCCATGCGCAGCGCGCTCTCCTTACTTTTGATGGTAGGAAGAGCCTTTTTGCGCATCTTGAGCTGCTTATTGAGCTCGTTGAGCGAGGTTTTATTGAACTGAAACTTTATCAATTTTAGTGGTAAACTGTTAGTGATTAGTGGTTAATGAATTCAAAAAGTGTCATTAACCACTAACCGTTAATCACTAATCACTATTTCCAATACTTCTCCATCAGCTCGTTCTTAATGTTTACCTCGGCTTTGCTGAAGTACTTGCCGAACAGCTCCCAAGCCAAATCAAGCATGGCGGTGGTGTCAATATCGACATCAATGGCGAGCAGCTTTTCGCTGTAGTCTTTGGCGAAGCTGAGCGTGCACTCATCGTAGTCGCTGAGGTCAAAGCCGTTTTCGAGCTTTGTTTTGGCGTTAGCGGCATCGGCAAAGAGGCGCACGGCGGCGTTCATTACCTGCGGGTGGTCTTCGCGAGTTTGCTTACCTATTACCAGCTGTTTTAGTCGCGAAAGCGAACGGAAAGGGTCAACAATGACCTTGCCCGTGTCGCTATCGGTGCGGAGAAAGAGCTGCCCCTCGGTAATGTAGCCCGTATTGTCGGGTATGGCGTGCGTAATGTCGCCGCCGCTAAGCGTGGTAACGGCTATGATAGTAATGGAACCTCCGCTGGGTAGCTCCACGGCTTTTTCGTAAATCTTGGCCAGGTCGCTGTAGAGCGAGCCGGGCATAGAGTCCTTTGAGGGAATTTGGTCCATGCGGTTGCTCACAATGCTCAGCGCATCGGCGTAAAGCGTCATGTCGGTAAGCAGCACCAGCACCTTTTCGTTTTTGTCCACGGCAAAGTATTCGGCGGCAGCCAGCGCCATATCGGGGATAAGCAGGCGCTCTACAGGCGGCTGCTCGGTGGTGTTCACAAAGCAAATAATGCGGTCGAGCGCGCCGGCGTTGTCGAACACATTTTTAAAGTACAAAAAGTCGTCGTTGCTCAAGCCCATGCCGCCCAAAATGATTTTGTCGGCTTTGGCGCGCAGCGCAACGTTGGCCATTACCTGGTTGTAGGGCTGGTCAGGGTCGGCAAAGAAGGGGATTTTTTGCCCCGTTACCAACGTATTGTTTAGGTCAATGCCGGCAATGCCCGTGGCAATGAGCTGCGAGGGCTGCTCGCGCCGAAACGGGTTGACCGATGGGCCGCCCACCTCGCGCTTTTCGCCCTGCACCTCGGGTCCGCCATCAATGGGTTTGCCGTAGGCGTTAAGAAAACGCCCGGCCAGCTCCTCTCCTACTTTCAATGTTGGCGGCTCGCCGAAGAACGTTACCTCGGTGTTGGTGGCAATGCCCTCGGTGCCCGAAAACACCTGAAGCGTAATCATATCGCCGTTGATTTTTACCACCTGCGCCAGCTTGTCGCCCACTAAGGCGAGCTCATCGTTGGCAATGCCCTGTGCGCGCAGCTGCACGGTGGCCTTAGTTACGCCCTCAAGCCGGGTATATACACGTTGAAATGCGGTTGTTGTCATTACTGCAATTTACTATTTAGCAATTTACCATTTACAATTTTTAGCCCCAGCCCTCGCGCCGTCGTTGCGAGCGGGTTTAGCGAAGCAACCTCAAGCCTCTACTGTCATTGCGGGCTCGACCCGCAATCCCCCGATTTGGAGATTCCGTGTCAAGCGCGGAATGACAACTTCCGGATAGCGTTAACCTTTTTCTACCTACCTCGGATACTGTTACTTACAAAGTCTAAATATCTTGCTCTAAAACGAGGCGTGTCGTTTGGTAAAACGATACGTTCCTTTTAGTAAAACGATACGCCTCGTTTGGGTAAACGACACGCCTCGTTTTTACCCTGCCCACTACGGCTACTGTTTGTTATGCTGAGCTTCGTTCTGCATGACAACCCGCGGTGCCGTCATTGCGAGGAGCGAGGCACGAGCGACGCGGCAATCTTATACCTTGATTGTGAGATTGGCTTCGCCGAACTCCGCTTCGCTCCGGTTGCTTCGCTAAATCCGCTCGCAATGACGTGGTTTTTCGACAAACTCAGTATTTTAATTTTTAACTTTTAATTCTTAATTGAAGCGGCTATTGTCTCGTTCAATTCCTTTTCGTACTGCTTAAAGTTCTTATCGCCCAGCTCGCAGTAGTTCATTTGCTTGAGCAGGTTAATGCATTTTTTATAAAAAGCCGAGCAGTCTTCAAAGCTGTCGAAGTCTATTTTTTTACGACAAATATCAATGATTTTGTTGTACATCAGCTGCTGACGGTCAATGGGGCACGAGGCATCTATCTTATCGAAGGCATCTTGCTGTAAAATGATGAAGTCAATAAGCTCGGACTTCCAAAAGCGGTCGTGGTACTCCACGGGCACGCTGTCATCGCCCAAAATGTTGATTTGCTCGGCGGCTTCCTTGCCGCGCTGCACTATGGTTTTGCCTTCGGCTACCTTGCCTACCCAATCTTTTCCCAACTTTTCGTTCAAATATTCCTGAATTTCGGGATACTCCAAGTACTTTGAGTAGCTATCCATGGGGTCAACGGCGGGATAACGCTTGCTGTCCGCCCGCTGCTGCGACAGAGCGTAGAAGCAGCGCGCCGCTTTTTTAGTTCCCTCGGTTACAGGCTCCTTCAAGTTTCCGCCTGCCGGCGAAACGGTGCCTATAAAGGTTATGGAGCCGGTACTTCCGTTATTGAGGTAAACAAAACCTGCACGCGCGTAGAAGTTGGATATGATGGCGGGTAAATCCATGGGGAAGGCGTCCTGCCCGGGCAGCTCCTCAAGGCGGTTGCTCATTTCGCGCAGCGCCTGCGCCCAGCGCGAGGTAGAATCGGCAAGTAGTAATACTTTTAGGCCCATGCTGCGGTAGTACTCGCCAATGGTCATGGCGGTGTAAACTGAGGCTTCGCGCGCTGCCACGGGCATGTTCGATGTGTTGCAAATAATGGTGGTACGCTCCATAAGTTTGCGTCCGGTGCGCGGGTCGTCCAGCTCGGGAAATTCCTTAAATATTTCCACCACCTCGTTGGCGCGCTCTCCGCAGGCTGCCATTATTATCATATCGGCTTCGGCTTGCTTGGACAGGGCGTGCTGCAGCACCGTTTTTCCGCAGCCAAAGGGGCCGGGAATGAAGCCTGTGCCGCCCTCGGCTATGGGGTTGAAGGTGTCGATAACGCGCACGCCGGTTTCCATAACCTTAAAGGGACGAGGCTTGTTCTTATAGTTCGTTACGGCCAACTTTACCGGCCACTTTTGCACCATGGTAACCTTGTGCTCCTGCCCTGCGGCATCAACGAGCACGGCCATGGTGTCAGTAAGCGTATATTCGCCTGCTGCGGCAACGGATTTTACGGTGTAGGTTTCGGTCATTTTGAAGGGCACCATTATCTTGTGCGGTATCCAACCCTCCTTTACCTCGCCAATCCAGTCGGCGGCGGTAAGCTTGTCGCCTACTTTTGCAATGGGCGTAAACTGCCAGCGGCTGCCTTCGTCAAGCGCAGGGGTGTATTCGCCGCGCTTAAGGAAAACGCCGGTCATTTTTTCCAAATCGTTTTGCAGCCCGTCGTAACTTTTTGAGAGAATGCCGGGGCCGAGCGTAACTTCAAGCATGTGCCCTTCAAACTCCACCTCGTTGCCCACCTTGAGCCCGCGCGTGCTTTCAAATACCTGCGCAAAGGCGCGGTCGCCCACAATTTTAATAACCTCGGCCATGAGCTTCACGCCGCTGCCGTGCTGCACAAAGCAAATTTCGTTTTGCGCCACAGGGCCGCTAACCTGCACGGTAATGAGGTTGGAGATGATGCCGACTATTTTTCCGGTTGTTTTCATAATAAAAACAGTTTACAGTTTACGGTTAACAAGTTTACGAAAAGGTCTTGTAAACTCGTTAACTTGTAAACCTGTTAACTAAATGAACTGTGTATTTCTGCTAATAACGATTGTAATTTTTTACTACCCGCCTCTTTTGTGATATTTGTCCAACGGTCAATCAGCTGCAGCTTTACGGCGTAGGCCAACACTTTATCCAAGGCAAAGTAGTCAAATGCGGTGTACTCATCGGCCATTTGCCAGCGCAGCTCATCGAGCTTGTGCTCGCGCGCCACCACATCTTTGTGGTCAAATATTTGCATTAGCATTTCAAGCCCGTCCACCTCGCCTTTTAAACCAAAATCTGCCGACATATTTTTGCTCAAAGCTTCGGTAATGTCATCATTTCCCACAAGGCTAAAGTTTGCCTCGCGCTTTAGCTGGCGGTTGAGCAGTGCGGCCTGCAGGTTGCGCAGTTGGCGGTCGAAGCTGTACCAGCGGTGCAAGAATTTGTTGTTCAAACCTTCTGCGTAGGCGTAAAAAAGCGTGTTCAGCTTGGTTTCGAGCGCAAGCGACGTAAGTTCAGCATCGCTTTTTGTTTCCTTCGCCGAGCGAAATTCTTCAATAAAATGCTGCATGTACTGCGACGCATCGGCAGGCTCTTGCAGCATTTTTTCTACTTCCTCCTGCGTATATTTTCCCAGCGGATTAAAGGGCTTTCTTTGCTCCAATAAAACGTTGAGCAAATTCCGGTTATCATACGGCAGATAAATAGCTTCCCACAGCGGCAAGTCCTCGGGGCTCAGCTGCGCCGCCACGTACTGCTTGAGCGCAAGGTGGTCGAAACCGCGCGCGCTTTGCTCAAGGTTCAACTCGGGAAGCCCGGCTATGAGGTAGTAGTAGCTGCTTGCCATTTTTTTGGGATTCAAAAATTCAAAGATTCAATGTTGAATTTTGAATGGTTGAATTATTTTTCTTCGCCAAAAAGTAGCGCGCGCACTTTGGGGCGCAGGTACTCTTTGAAAAGGTTGAGAAAATCCTGCTCGGTAAACGTGAGGTAGTAGCCGCCGTTTTTCGGGCCAACTTTGAAGCCTGCTTTTACGTTCGTGTCAAACGCAATTTCCAAACCTTTGTCAAGCGTTTGCTTTGCGCTTGCGCTAAACAATTTTTCCAACTCCACCTGCTTTTCGGCGGGGAGCAATACGCTTAAGCTCACGGCTTCGCTTGCGTTTACGCTAAAGCGTTCGGTGGCGGTTAGCACCAGCGATTTTATAAAATTATCGTCCAAAAAAGCGGCAGCCGTTGCGCCCGAAAGCGTGCTGCTCATAAGCAGGTTTTCCATTTCCT